>QIEB01000354.1 GCA_003229495.1 Flammeovirgaceae bacterium | reverse complement strand
CTACAAACAGAAAACGTAGTGCTGATCACCCTGGATGGTTTACGCTGGCAGGAATTGTTTACTGGAGCAGACAGCAGTCTTGTCTCAGACAAAGACTATGTCAAGGACCCGGTGGCATTAAAGCAACAATTCTGGCAGCCAACTCCCGAGCAACGGCGCGAAGTACTGATGCCGTTTATCTGGGATACAATTTCAAAAAAGGGACAATTATATGGGTATAGAGAAATGGGAAACAAAGTAAACTGCTCCAACCAGCAGTGGTTTTCCTATCCCGGGTACAGCGAGATTCTTTGTGGTTTTGCAGATGATGATCGGATAAAAAGCAACGACAAAATAAATAATCCCAATACCACCGTCCTTGAGTTCATCAATCAAAAAGAGCAGTTCAAGGGATCTGTGGCGGCTTTCGGTTCCTGGGATGTGTTCCCCTTTATCATTAATGAACAACGCAGTCAAATCCCGGTAAATGCTGGATTCGAGGTTAATGAGGGGTCTGTTTCGGAGAGAGAAAAGTTCCTCGATTTGCTGCAAAGTCAAGTCCCCAGCCCTTGGGCATCCGTTCGTCTGGATGCCTTCACTCATCATTATGCCATGGAATATATCAAAAGAAAACACCCACGGGTGACCTACATAGCATTTGGCGAGACCGATGACTTTGCGCATGGGGGGCACTATGATGCCTATCTAAAATCGGCCCATCAGAATGATAAGTTCATCGCCGAACTCTGGGAATATATACAAAACGACCCATTTTATGGAAATAAAACCACCCTGGTGATTACTACTGATCATGGGAGGGGTACAGTGCCTAAGGACACCTGGCGCAGCCATGGTACCAAAATCAAAGGAGCTGATCAAATATGGATTGCCGTTATGGGGCCAGATACACCGTCAACCGGGATCATGAAAAATGAGAAACAGTATTACCAAAACCAGGTGGCAGCCACCGTGGCAAAGTTGTTAGGTTTGAAATATACTAATGAACCCGAAGTCGGACAGGTCATGAAGGAAGCATTCAAGCGGCCCTAATAGCCATGTCCATGCTCCAAGGCCCCATGCTCCATGCCCTCTGCCCTCTGCCCTCTGCTCAATAATTCCTATAAAAATCCCTGATCTTACTTGTGATCTGTGAGAAAATGGGCTGTGTAAATGCCACGAATAAGTCCTGTGGTGGGGGAGGATAAGCTTCCTTCAGCTTGACGATTTCCTGGAAATAATCATCCAGCGCACGTTCATCGCCATTAAAATATCCCCATTCGGTGTACCACACAAATTCACCAGGCATTTTCTCTTGAGTAAGTACCCGTTGATTATGAGCGTCAATTATTTTGAAATCCAGGATCCCCCGGGAACTCAGTGTCTTGTTGAATACGTGAACAGTTGCTTTCACCGTTCCGTAGACTTTTCTTGTTGTTGGTTCCGTGTCAACGGTACTACTTCTGTTGGTGGTGTTTACCGTACCAGTAGTATTTTGAATGTTTGCCAGATTGGCTCCGGTATGGCCCGATGTACCCTGGCCGCTTACAGAACTGCTGGTTTGACTATTGGCGCTACTACCACTGTAGTTTTGGGTACTGGTGGTGGAGGCAGCACTTTGGCTGCTGGTGCTTGAAGACTGGCTGGTGGAGGTATTATTCCCTGAGTCAGAATTAGATGAAGTAGTACCACTGCTGCTAGTCTGGTTCTTTGTAACTTCTTTTTGATGGCTTTGAGAATCTTTCTCACCGTTGCAGGTACCTTGGATGTCACCATGATCAAGGTGGTGCTTCAAAGCATTTTCCGATACTGTGATGGTTTGGGATTTGCCCAGGCTACCGGGTATCTTATGACAAATGGTCACTTTTTTATTGTTGCCTGTCCCGTAGTAATAGGAATCACTTTTTAAAACAGGACTGACAATAACCGGAGCGGCCTGAAAGTATTTCAGGGCCTTACCTGGGCTATCCCCAAGAATATTAGCAGCCAGCACATCTGAGCCTGTTACTGAATTTTGTACTTTAATTACCGCCAGTACTACACTGTCTTTGCTCACTTGTACTTCTTTTTCTTTCAGGTACACCTGTCCAAGAACGAAATCGTCAAACTGTAATTGAATGATTTGATCGGGATCCTCAAGTCCAATATTGTTAGCCTCAGTAAAGGAATAGAACCGAACCAACTCATTGACCGTCATAGTTTCTATAAATTCAAGAATCTTATTCTCAAAAAATTCAGAAGATATTTGAAGACTTCTTTGTGCTGGAATGGGTTCCACTATTACCTTCAGGGTGGCCAGGAATTTGGCTTCCGCCAGTTTATCGCGTGTATCTCTAAATTCACCCATCAGATTGAAGGCCACTTTGAAATGTCTATATGCTTCTATGGCCTCGTTGCGGTTATGGTTGGTACGAACCCGGGCCAGGAGTTCATCCCCTCGCTGGTATCGAATTGCAGCGGCTTTCTCCCTGGCATCATTCAATTCCGTAACATATTGAACCGGATTATTAACTAGTCGAAGACAGGCCGGGCATCTATTTAACTGACTGTAAAGGTTATTTACCTGCTGATATTCCCGTACTACCCTTTCCCATTTGAATTCATTGTTAGACTGTTTGGCTTGCTCCACATTGTCTCGATGCCAACTGATAGTTAGCGGGTAGGACTCTATCAGTGTTTGGGAGGCCTTTTTGTTGTTAGAGCTTTTTCGGAGTCTGGAAATGGCTTTCAGTACTGCCTCATCGTAGTTTCCTTTTTCATAGGCTTGCTTTCCGGAGGTACAGCTTTCCAAAAGACAGGCGGTGATAAGCACCATCAGGGGGAATAATATCTTATTCATGATCCAATCATATTTTTCTAAAAATCACAGAGATTGCCTCTGATTACAGGGTAAAAATGATGGATAAGCCCCTGATTTTCAATTGGAGCGGTGTAGTTTACCTACTAATGTATTATTTATAAGAATTTTTTAAAAAACCCTATTCCCAGCAGAAGCATCCAACGGTTGGACTTTGAACATTACGGAAAGGACAATTAACTAGCATGTCTCACAATTATCCTTAAATTGGGCAAGGAAATACAACATCTAATGCTCACTTCCCACAATGACCAACAATAAGGGCGCATTAAAACTCACGGTGCTATTGGTGAGTAGTCTCACCATTATGTCGGTGATTACCATTTCGCCAGCTCTTCCGGCTATGTCTGCAGAGTTTTCTAATTTATCCAATGGGCAATTTATGGTCCAAATGGTGCTTACCATACCTGCGTTGTTCATTGCCATCACCTCGCCCTTGGCCGGAATTCTTATCGATAGATATGGCCGCATGAAACTACTATGGGTAGCCATGGTGCTTTACGCCATCGCGGGCACCGCGGGATTTTACTTACAAGATTTATATTATATACTAATCTCAAGGGCGGTTTTGGGTATTTCAGTGGGCATGTCCATGACCATTGTCATCACCTTGATCGCCGATTATTTTGAAGGCCAGGAAAGACAAAAATTTACCGGCATACAGGTAGCATTTATGTCCATGGGAGGGATCGTGCTGGTAAGCCTGGGGGGATTTTTGGCCGATGTTAGTTGGCGAACTCCCTTCTTGATTTACGCGCTCTCGTTGGTATTTCTTCCATTGGCAGTAATTTATCTTTATGAGCCAACGGTAGTGGGTAATAGGCAACAATCGGATGTACAAACAAAGACTCCGTCAATCATTTGGTTATTGGTAATTAATACCATGATCATGTGGATTATCTTCTTTATCTTACCGGTACACCTGCCATTTCATCTCAAAGCTCTTGGGGTGGAAAAAAATGCATTGATCGGTATCGCAGTGGCTGTCAGTACCTTATTTTCGGCGGTAAGCTCTTTCTCATACTCCAAAATCAAAGGCAAGTTCACTTTCTATTCCATCTTTTTTATAGGGTATTTGATTATGGCGATTGGATTAGCGCTGACTTCCTGGGCCACCAGTTACTGGATGGTGCTGGCTGCCATGATGTTCGTTGGCTTCGGTATTGGCATGATGATTCCCAATACCAATCTTTGGGTAATGCAAATAGCGCCCCCTGAGATAAGAGGTAAAGTTATTGGCAAATTGACCATGTTTTGGTTTATGGGCCAATTTCTGTCACCCATCATTACTTTGCCGTTGGCAAAAAGGTTTTCATTGCCAAGTATATTTATGTTGGCGGCAATATTGCTATCGGTGTTGGCGCTCACCTTCCTGGTTTTACATTTAAAGAACAGGAAAAGTGAATTGGAATGATTTAATAAAAATTATATGTTACCAAAACCAATTATCATTATGAACAAATACTTATTAATGTTGGCAATTGCTGTTCTCTTCTTTTGTACAACCTGTACCCAAAAAGATACCAGCGAAATTCTGGTTGCTGAAGTACCTGTCAAGGAATGGGCTCCTGAAGATACCCGTAATGTGGCTGGTTTGGATGCCAAAAGAGGACTGATAATCAATACTCCGGATGCTACGCCTGGTTACATTTTATTTCACCCGGCCGCAGGTACTGCTACCTGGTTGATGAATCTTGAAGGGGAGATTGTCCATGAATGGAAGGGGGAGTATAATACCTTGAACAGTTATTTACAGGATGACGGTCGCATTTTCCGATTGGACAGGGATCCTGACTTTCCGGTATTTGCTGGAGGTGGACAATCAGGCATTTTACGTGAGTACACTTGGGATGGGGAGTTATTGTGGAATTTCAAGTATGCCACCGACCAGCATCTTACGCACCATGATTTTGCCATCATGCCTAGCGGTAATATCCTGGCTATATCCTGGGAAGTGAAATCCAAAGAAGAATGTGTGGCAGCAGGGAGGGACCCTGAACTGACACCTGGGGCGGGGCTATGGCCGGACAAGATCATTGAAATTGAACCGACGCGCCCGGAAGGTGGTAATGTAGTTTGGGAATGGCATATGTGGGACCACCTGGTGCAGGATTTTGATGAGGCCAAAGGCAATTATGGAAACACTGCAGCTAATCCTCGAAAGATCAATATAAATGCTCATGCACATGTACCACACATGACACAGGAACAAGTAGATGCAATGAAGAGTCAGGGGAATATGACTTCCAATGCTACCCCAGACAATCAGGGCTCAGACATGGCCCACGTAAATGCCATCGTTTACAACACAAACCTGGATCAAATTGCCATCAGTTCGCAAGGCTTTAGTGAGGTTTGGGTCATTGACCACAGTACCACTACTGAGGAGGCCAAGGGAAGTAACGGCGGCAAATGGGGACACGGAGGAGATTTGTTGTACAGATGGGGTAATCCGGCAAACTATGGTCGCGGAGGACCTGAAGACCAGAAACTATTCGGACAGCACGATGTTAAATGGATTCCGGAGGGCTACCCAGGTGCCGGAAATATGACGGTGTTTAGTAATGAGATTACCAGCCCTGAAGGCAAATTTCCCAATGTGTTTGCCGCCATGGGTGCCAAAGAAAGTATAGACTTAAGCATCGGCGACTTCAGCAATTACAGTGCGGTGTATGAGTTCACGCCCACAGTAGATGAAAACGGGGCCTATGTCCTGGAAGAAGGCAGCGCTTTCGGTCCTGCAGAACCGAAGTGGTCCTATAAAGCGCCTGATCTTTATTCTTTTTATGGACCATTTGTATCAGGTGTCCATCGCATGAAAAATGGCAATACATTTATCACTTCAGGTCCTAAAGGGCGGTTTATGGAAGTGACCCCAAATGGTGATATCGTTTGGGAATACTGGAACCAATATTTTGAAAACTACCGGCTCCCGGACGGCTCACCTCCACAGCCAATTGGACCTTTTATGTTTGCTCAATTCAGAGGAATACATATTCCTGCCGATAATCCTGCACTGGCAGGGCGGACCTTGGAGCCCATTGACCCGCAACCGGAGGTATTTACGCCCCCGCCCCCGCAGGAAAATTAGCAATGAAGAATTGACCACTAACAATTCCCATTATGAAACGGAGCCTCTTGAATTATTTGATATTAATTGGATGGCTCTTTTGGGGATGTCAGGGATCACATTCAAATGAGGCAAGGGATATTGAAGCTGACGTGATAGTTTATGGGGGCACTTCAGCAGCAGTAACCGCCGCCGTGCAGGTAGCAAAAATGGGCAGATCAGTGGTGATAGTTTCACCCGCTAAGCACCTGGGAGGCCTGACCTCATCGGGGCTGGGCTACACCGACACCGGGAATAAGGAAGTGATTGGTGGCCTGGCAAGGGAGTTCTACCAAAGAGTATATCAATACTATGAAAAACCGGAAACCTGGGTGTGGCAAAAAAAGGGAGAGTACGGCAATATAGGTCAAGGGACCCCAGCTATTGATGGAGATTTCAGAACCATGTGGATCTTCGAACCACATATTGCAGAAAATGTTTTTGATGACTTTGTGGAAGAAGACCAGGTGAGGGTCTTTAGAGATGAGTGGTTGGAAAGGGAACATGGTGTGGTGATGGAGAACGGCGTTATTCAGTCTTTGACCACCCTGAGTGGACAAACATATGTTGGCAAAATGTTCATTGATGCTACCTATGAAGGGGACCTGATGGCTTCCGCCGGGGTTAGCTATCAAGTAGGAAGAGAGCCCGTTGATCTTTATCAGGAGCCCTGGAACGGCATTCAAACGGGGGTATTGCATCATGGCCACCACTTTGGAGAAATGAATATCAGCCCCTATGTAGTCCCTGGTGATCCTGGCAGCGGTGTACTTGCTAGAATATCAACTGAAGACCCTGGTAAAAGGGGGCAGGGCGATAGAAAGTTACAGGCCTATTGTTTCAGGTTGTGTCTGACTACCGTGGAAGAGAACCGAATCGCATTTATAAGGCCCATTGAATATGATTCTACCCAATACGAATTGTTGCTGAGAATATTCGATACAGGATGGCGGGATACATTCAACAAATTTGACCCTATTCCAAATCTAAAAACTGATGTCAACAATCACGGACCTTTCAGTTCTGATAATATCGGCATGAACTATGATTACCCGGAGGCTTCCTATGAGAGACGAAAAGAGATAATAGAAGAACACAAAACTTACCAATCCGGATTATTGTACTTTCTAGCCAATGACCATAGGATTCCGGCTGATGTACAAAGTGAAATTAATCGTTGGGGCCTTGCTAAAGATGAGTTTCAGGATAATGAACATTGGCCTCACCAAATATACGTCAGGGAGGCTCGCCGAATGATCGGGGAATACATGATGACAGAAAATGAGATCATGGACCGCACAGAAATCATAGAATCAATTGGTATGGGATCCTATACCATGGACTCTCACAATGTACAGCGCTACATAACTCCTGAAGGCTATGTACAAAACGAAGGAGACATTGGGATCCATCCTCCTAAGCCTTATAAAATTGCCTTGGGATCTATTTTACCTAAGGCCAGTGAATGTACTAACCTTTTGGTACCGGTTGCCCTGTCAAGCTCACACATTGCTTTTGGCTCCATCCGCATGGAACCTGTATTTATGATATTGGGGCAAAGTGCTGGGGTGCTAGCCGTTATGGCTGTAGATAAAACCGCGTCAGTACAGCAATTGAATTATTCCGAAATTCGTACCCAGCTGGTAAAATACGGTCAGATTCTGGAATTTGATGAGTAATGGATCGCTGCTAATGATCATTTTCCATGATTACAAAGTTGATAAAATACCTCAAAACCAGCCTGGTGGTTCTTTCCGTGGTTATCGCCAGTTATTTTTTAGCAGCATTTACTTTATCGGTGATTGCTTCAAGCCCGGAGGACTTGGATTGTCTACCAGAAAAGGAAATTTTCATAGCCTCCAATGGAGTGCACCTGGACCTGATAATTCCCCGCGAGTACCTTGGCCGAGAAATGCTGAAAGCCCTGAATCTGCCACCATGGGTTTCACAAATAGCCTTTGGCTGGGGTGATAAAGAGTTCTATATATACACCCCCACCTGGAATGACTTAGAATTAAGTACCGCTTTTCAAGCTCTGTTTCTGGACAGTGAGTCGGCCATCCATGTGGCCTGGATAAATAATGAATATCCGGGTTGGACTACTGTTCCAATGTGTGATATTCAAATACAACTATTAAACGATTACCTGGACGCAACCTTTAAAAAGGACCCAGACCATAATATACTGGAAATTGAAGCCTCCGGATACTCGGAGTACGATAAATTTTATCAGGCAAATGGAAATTTTAGTTTCATTCAAACCTGCAATAACTGGGTGAATAAAGGGTTGAAAGCTGCAAAAGTTAAAACCTCAATCTGGTCGCCGTTTGACCAGGGAGTTCTCTATCAGGTAAAGAAGAACCGTACGGGTGATTAGTAAGATTGAATAAAATGTTATAATTTCTAACCCAGGATTGTCATTGGACTTTGTAGCGAGGCTTCTAAGTTGCTGTTAGTCAGGTGCTCACGCAGATTTTTGGCACGGAGGCATAGTAAGATTATGGTGAGTACCAAAAAGTGAGTACGTGCCTGAATGATAGTAAATTAGAAGCCATAGTAAATTTCTAATGACAATTCTGGGTTTAATAATATTTCTTTTCACATGCCTAATAGGTCAGATTCCATGCATCTGTTAAAGTTACTGTTAACCATCTTTTTGACTGGCAATATCTTAACCATTGACATGTATGCCCAGATTGAAACTACTTGGCAAAAACAGGCAAATAAGATGGTAAAAACCCAGATAGTCAGCCGGGGAATTACCGATCAAAGGGTAATCAAAGTAATGAGTGAAACCCCTCGCCATCTATTTTTGCCAGGTTCCTATAGTGACCAGGCTTATCAGGATGGGCCATTGCCCATTGGACATCAGCAAACAATTTCTCAGCCATACATTGTTGCCCTTATGACAGAGCTATTGCAGTTAAGTGGAGACGAGCGGGTGTTGGAAATTGGCACTGGCTCTGGATATCAGGCTGCTGTTTTGGCCCAATTAACCAAGTCCGTATATACGATTGAAATAGTGGAACCATTGGCAAAATCCTCTGCGGTTCTGTTAAAAAAATTAGGGCATAACAACGTTTTTGTGAAATGGGGTGACGGCTATCAGGGATGGCCGGAACATGCTCCTTTTGACCGGATTATTGTTACTGCCGCTCCAGAGGATATACCTCAGGCATTGACAGATCAGCTGGCTATTGGCGGACGAATGGTTTTGCCTGTGGGCCGGCATTATCAGGAGTTGGTGCTGATCACTAAGAATGA
>QIEB01000561.1 GCA_003229495.1 Flammeovirgaceae bacterium | reverse complement strand
TTCCACATGTACCTGGTACAACTTCACCGGCTGCTTTACATTTTTGAGCTGCTCCTCGCCTACATGGCTAGACTCAACATCCTTCTTATTTATAAGGTTATTATGAACAGCCTCGGTTACTAGTATTCCACCCACTGGTGACAAAGGCTCGATGCGAGAGGCAATATTGACTCCATCACCAAACACATCATCTCCTTCGAATACTACCTCTCCAAGGTGGATGCCGATTCTAAGATTAAGTTCAGGATGATCTTCGCAGGTCTTCTGAATAGTAGCGGCACAGTAAACAGCATCGCTAACGGTAGAGAAACTAGCTAGTACTCCATCACCCATCTCTTTTAACCACCTACCGTTAAACTTTTCGATAATGGGACGCTGAACACTACGATTTTTCTTCAGAAGCTCGAATGCTTTCTTCTCGTCCTCACCCATCAACGCAGTGTACCCAACAATATCGGTAAACATGATGGCGGCTAGCTGACGGGATTGGGACATGAGAACAAATTATGGAAAATATATTAAGTAAACGAGTTTGAACTTGAGGGCGGGGTAAAAGGCGGCTATTTTTGCTAATCCCGAATGACTGCTTTCGGGATTAGCAAAAGAGGTCATTCAGGTTCGAAGATTAATTCATCACAGCTTTTAACTGAGAAATTTCTTCTCTTATCTTCTTCCTTTCCTCCATTACCGAACCGACTAAATCTTGAAATTCCTTTTCCTGGTTAATGTTTGAGAATATTACATCTTGTTGGACATAAAACAAGCCAAAAGATCTCCAGTCCGACTTACGTAGCCAATTATAGGCCTGCTCCTTGTTCCCAAGGAAAGCATGAATACCTGCTATTATCACTTCTTGATCAAAGACATTGTTATGTCCTTTCTTTTCAGAATGACTTGATAAACAATCATTCAGCATTTCTAATCCTTCCATTACCTGGCCGGTCTCATATAATGCAATTCCTTGGTAAAGGTTTCTTTCTAACAACCCCTCATCCCAACCTCCGCCATTATACGGTAGTTGATTTGCTTCCTTAAAATAGTACAAGGCCTGTTCGAACTCCTTTTTTGTGGCTAAATGCATCCCTAGTGCCCCCAAACGCACTCTTTCTTGTTCCGGATATAATGAATTATGTTTTTTAATTAAATCGTGGCTAACCTCCCATTGTTCCAAATAGTCGTAAAGGTGCACTCTTGTCAATAAGTCAAACGAAGCATCTTTCTTAATTGACCCCATTTGATCCCAATTATAAATTGCTTCTTCAAGATCGTATAGTTCCAGATACATAAAGCCCATGCTGTGCAGCGACCAAATGCTAACTTCATTACCTAATAACCTTAGGCCACGGTGAGCCAATTGTAAACCCACTATATAATTCTGTGAGGAGAACTCTTGGTTTCCTAGTTTCAATGTAGTTGCTGGGTCATTAGGGTTTAATTGAATGGCCTTTTGTTGATCGAAAAAGGCTTTCCTTTTTTCACCAATTCGGTCAAAGTAAGAGGCACGAACTGCATATGCTTTGGCATAGCTCGGATCTATTGTCAATGCCTTGTCCAAAAGTACAAGTGCAGAATCTATAGGATATATTTCGACAAGTTCAATTGTATTATTGGCACTTATATAAAGGTTTGCTCTCCCTACTAATGGCCCTACAAATAAGGGATCTTCCTTTTCTGCTCTTTTATATAGTGAATCAGCGGTTTCGAAATCCTTTAAATTCCGGTTAATCCTCCAATTCGAGCTTAATTCTTTTGCCTGTAGGTAAAAATCGTAAGCTATCAGGTTCTTTGTAGGCGCTGTGTTAATAAGCTGTTGGTCTTCCAAAGTGAGTGTTATTTCAAGTTCACTAGCTACCTTTTCAGCAATTTCGCTTTGAACCTGAAACACTTCAGTAATATCCCGAACATAAGTCTGGCTCCAGATATGATCGTCAGTTTCCGTTTTGATCAGTTGAGCATGAATTTTAACCTGGGAACCAATTTTTTGAGCAGTTCCTTCAAGTATATAGGTCACTTCCAACTCTTGGCCAATTTCAGTAGAAGGCAAAGCTGTACCCCGATACTTTTCGGAAGAAGTTTTGGAAATAACCCGCAAATCGGAAATTTTAGAGAGATTGTTCCTAATGTCTTCTGTCATGCCGTTGATAAAATATTCATTTTCCTCATCTGAACTTTCATTATCGAAGGGTATCACTGCTATTGATTTGGCGATAACCTCAGGCTGTATAGGTTGGGTTTCGTCCCCACCTTGTCGGGAATAAAGGAAGTAAGCCAAGACAAGCACTATAATAATAGCCAGAGATGTAAAACGTAATTTTCTGGCATTAAACGATATAGAATCTTCGACCTTTGGTACAGGGGGTTCTACTGTGGTTATCATTGGCTCAGGAGACTCAATGCCTTCAACCCTTACTTCATAAGTCTTTATTGGGTCTTTGACATTTTTAAGGGATTCTTCCCTGACAAATAAGGTTTCTATCCCCTGTTTATTTCCAAGATTTCGGTACACCGACTCGGAAACCAGGATTCCACCGATGGGAGCTAATGGCTCCAATCGTGAGGCGATGTTAACCCCATCACCAAACACATCATCTCCTTCAAAAACTACCTCCCCTTGATGGATGCCGATTCTAAGACTAAGGTCAGGATGATCCTGGCATACCTGCTGAATTTCTTTTGCACAGTTTACAGCATCACTAACGGTAGAAAAACTCGCTAGTACCCCATCTCCAATTTCTTTCAACCATCTACCGTTAAACTTTTCGATAAGGGGGCGCTGAACGCTACGGTTTTTCTTTAGCAGCTCAAAAGCAGCCTGCTCGTCCTCACCCATCAAAGCCGTATACCCGACAATATCGGTAAACATGATGGCAGCAAGTTGGCGGGATTGGGACATAGCACTTCAACTTATGAAAAATATATTAAGTAAACGAGTATGAACTTGAGGATCAGGTCAAAAAATCACTTGTTTTGCTTATCGGCGACCGGCTGCTTTGGGTCCAGGCTGAAAACTCAAAAACGGCCTCATATAGTCCGCTCTAAGCTCGACCGGATTACGCATGAAGTTGGTTTCCGCTGGAAGGGAGTTGTCGGTCCGGAAGCTTCACAAATGCCGGATAGTCTATATTTGATCTCGACATCAACAATCGCCTTTTTCTAAGCTGCTGTGGCGTTTCCACACGGCCTCGGTCGAAAGCGGCCGGTCGCATCCAACGTTGAGTAGCAACCTCAAACTTCAACTTCCGACACAGTATATCATATAGTTGACATTCGTGAATTTAATAACCGCTTCTGGGCCCCATCAGAAAATGTGTACAGCTTTCAGACCAAACAGGACTTTCAGGCAAAAAAGCGAGAGCTTGGAGTTTCGGATCTGGAAGTTCAGGCCATAATAGCTCACGGACGAGTTAGCATCTTTTAATTTTTTGATTGCCTATGACGCTCAGTGTATATTCAGTTGCCAATGAATGGAGGCAATTGAAATATACACTTTGTGTGTGCCCTGAATGGTAAATATAGCTCATGAAATTGAGCGTTCCAAAGGGTGAAAGACCCGTGAGCACTGGGGTGGTGCCCGGAAGCTAAGCAGGTGGCAAGGGTGGTCTCGAACTGTACTGGTTACAGATTGAGAAGTCAGCAGAGGTCATAGTAGTCAACAAGATCTGAGCCGTTTCCATATGGATAAAGACGGAGTTCTCACGAGTTGATGAAGGACTGAACGTTTATCTTCCTGAAATTGAATTGGGATAGCTTCAACTGGTGAAAAGAGCAGTTGATGTGCGTAGTATACTTTACAATGAACAACGCTATTTAGGGAATTCAGCCCCTGCGGACCAAATATATGAAGAAATAGTGGAGTTAGTAATCAGTTACAGTATAGAACAACTGCGCGAGGAATTACCAAAGGCAATAGCGCGCATAGATAAATTAGCCCCCTATGATGCTTTGATAAGCGTTGGTAAACAAACGAGGAATATAACACACCAAAGTAACCAGACTATTGAAGAAGACACCGATTAATAGCCCCTACGGCGTTAGAATGCACTTTAGATTAAAAAGCAATCAGTTCAGATGCTGGCTCCTCCTTGAGCCTGAATCCAAATCATTGCTGGGTTAGTAATCTGATAAACTTAATAACTTTAAATTTGCTCAATAACCTTATATGTGTTAATATGCAAAATGAATGTTATTAAAAAAAATGAACTTGAACACTACTTCAATACGGTTATTGGGTTAGATGTCCATATTGATGAGGTAAGTAATCGTAATTTGCAAAAGATTCCACTTTACTTGAAACATGGATATAAGTTCTACAAGATAGACCTATACAATCAGAGTTTTCTACTGGCCATATTTCAGGGTGAAGAACCCTCCTCACCCAAACAGCTTGAAAAGCAACTCCAATTAATGACTCAAATGTTTAATAAACAAGTCGTTTATGCTTTTGATCACTTGGAAGCTTATCAGAGGAAAAGACTTGTTCAACGTAGAATACCATTTGTCGTACCCGGTAAACAGTTGTACTTTCCTTTTATTCCGATTGACCTAAATGAAAGAAGAATTCAAAAAACAAATAAAAAAAATCAACTAACACCAGCAGCTCAATGTTTAATTATCTATCATCTACATAAAGAGCCACTAGATAACATCAGTTTTCAAGAAATTGCAAGTAAGCTCAACTACACTAACATGACTATATCTAGAGTAGTTCGTGAGCTTATGCAATTCGACTTAATTGAAATTTTTGGAGCGAGATCTAAAACTATGACTTTTAGAAATCAAAGGATGGCAATTTGGGAGAAAGCATTACCACTTATGAAGAACCCAATCAAGAAGAAATACTATGCAACAGATATAAGTCAAAAGGGTGGATTTTTGAATGCTGGTATTTCCGCACTGTCCAATTATACAAATATTGATGCTGGAACTATAAAATATTACGCGATGAGCTCTGATGAATTTGGCTACCAGGAGTCGAAGCATATATTTCTTGATCTGAATCAGTATAAGAGTAATTATTGTATTGAAATATGGAAATATAACCCTAGAGTTCTAACAGATTCATTGAATGTAGATCCACTTTCATTATATATTACTATGAGGGATGAAGCAGATGAAAGAATTGAAAAAGAGCTTGAAAACTTAATTACAAAGCAATGGTAAAAGGTCTTGATATTTTTGCAAAGCACTTTGCTGATTATGTTGACTCAATAGTAGTCATAGGTGGGGTTGCTTGTAGTTCTTATTTTGAACTATTAGGCATCGAGTTCAGAGTCACGAAAGATATAGACATCATTTTGGTCGTTGAGGTAATCAATGACAATTTTCTTGCTACTTTTTGGGATTTTATAAAGTCGGGTGAATATGAAAGCAAAGAAAGGGCAACAGGAAATAGGCAGTTCTATAGATTCACCAAACCGAAAGCTTCTGCCTATCCCGCCCAACTGGAACTGTTTTCAAGGATACCTGACACGATTATTGAAAAAGAAGGAATGAAGTTTACGCCAATTCCTGCAGACGAAGAGATCTCCAGTTTATCAGCAATTCTCATGGACGAAGAATACTATAGATTTACAATTGACCATTCAAGTGTAAGAAACGGGGTACGCATGGCTGATCAATTGGCTCTTGTGTGTCTAAAGGCCAAAGCATTCATGGACCTACGTGAAAGAAAGGACCAAGGCGATACAATCAACAGTCAAGATATTAAGAAACATAAAAATGACATTTTCAGGTTGGCGGCTACTTTAACCGGAGACAGAGAGATTGAACTTCCTGAATCGATTAAAAAGGACTTAACCGACTTTATAGATCACCTGATTAAGTATCCATCTGATATTAGTCCATTACTTAAAAGTATGGGCATTTCTAATATCCCAGTTACTGAACTTACTGATCAAATTCGACAGACCTTTACGCTAGAATAGACTTAATTACACACCTTGTTCACACCATAACATAAGGGAATTCGCTTTTTTCGAGGGGGTGGGTCTCATTTTTTGCAAAACTACAAATGAGAAATCATATGCTTAGTTTCGTATTATCTGGTTGTATAAACCTAAATCATAAAGATAATCACCTCTTCATCGTGTCAAGTGAATTGAGTGATTCTTTAAACTACCCTCATATTTGGGGTATTACGCAACCTTCACGCAACCATAAAATTAAAAAAGCAGTTACGATTTAATGCAACTGCTTGATTACCACCGTGGGCCCTGCTGGACTCGAACCAGCGACCACCTGATTATGAGTCAGGGGCTCTAACCAACTGAGCTAAGGGCCCATATTGAGTTTGAGCCTGCCTGCCGGCAGGTGTGAGTGCAAGTGTGCCTTGCCCGTATTAGCCCTTCGGGCGACCACGGGAGCGTACTTTACCTCAAACCCAAACAGACTGCAATTTTAAGGATTATCAGCTTCATCTACAATAGCCGGAATCACTAATATGTGCTTTGAAAACGATTGATGATAAATGAGCGTGTCTTTCGGACCAGGAATATTAACCTACTTTGTTTTGGTAGTAATTTCTATTACGCCACTCATTCCCCTGGTACCATAAAAAGAAGCATCTGCCCCTGAGAGAATTTTGATCCTGTCAATATCATTGACATCGACCATTCCTGCCGCCTGGGAATAACTATTTCCAATTGGTACCCGATCCAAAACATATAAGGGGTCCAGGCCTGCCGCTCCGGCGCCCCCTCTTATAGCCACCTTGGTGCCGCTTCCCTGGCCTTGTACAAGAACACCGGATTTGCGTCTTAAAAGATCGGCTAGCGTTAAGTAGACCAATGTGTTATCATTTGTTTCTGCTGCGTTGGAAAGCTCCTTTGATTCCTTCTTTTTCTTCTTTTTTGATTTTTTATCCTGGGCCTCCATCTGGAAGGCTATGCACAAACCAATGAATGCAATAAAGCCAAATTTAAGTAGCCTTGAGAAATTCATAATTTCGGTTATTTATATAAATAGTAGTGACTTATAACTATTTATACTGCAAAAGCATTAATTGGGTTAGTTTTGTGCCGTCAATATTTGTCATTAAATGTCAAATAAAATAAATGAAAGTTCTGATTTACAAGGCCTAACTCGTTTAATTACGGAAGCCACCATAGGCATAACAGACTTGGTCGAAGTTATGCATAGACGAGTCGTCCATCCTCCTTTTTTCCCATCCACACCCATTCAACATCTGATTTCCAATATTGCTGGTGTCACTTATAAAAATATCAGATGGAGCACCCAATTCATGGGCAGCGGCGTAGATAGAGCATTAGGGCATTTTGCTCCTGCACTTGGAGAAATAGGGACTACCAGTGAAAGTGAAGCGATACGCTCTCTCTTAAACGGTGTAGTTGGTGATTATTTGGAAGAAAAGGAAAATCCCTTAAAGATAATTATGCAATTCAGGCACAAAGCAAAGGCTATTCTACTTGATAGTATAAGCCTTGAAAAGGCCTATCCGGCTATCAATGGAAAAATTCTTTTGATGGTACATGGTTCATGTATGAATGATATTCAATGGACTCGAAAAGAACACAATCACGGAGCGGAATTAGCAAAAGAATTAGACAAGACACCTATTTACTTGCATTACAATAGTGGTCGCCATATTTCCACCAATGGGCAAAATTTTAATGAATTATTAGAGAAATTAGTGCTGCATTGGCCTGTACCTGTTGAAGAACTGGTCATTGTTGCGCATAGTATGGGTGGCTTAGTGACTCGAAGTGCGCTGCATTATGGCCAACAAAAACAAAAAACGTGGACAAAACACCTCAAAAAGATTGCTTTTTTGGGAACGCCTCACCATGGTTCGTCTTTGGAACGGGCAGGTAATTATTTGGATGTCATTCTGGAGACTATCCCCTATGCAAAACCTTTTGCCCGTTTGGGGAAAGTCAGAAGTGCCGGCATAACAGATTTAAGATATGGCAATCTAATAGATGAAGACTGGCAAGGAAATGACCGATTTGAAATACATGGAGACCAAAGACAAAGCATTCCGTTACCTAATCGGATAGAATGTTACAACATAGCAGCCACTATTGGAAAAGCGACAGACCCTGTATCTCCACGATTGTTTGGAGATGGTTTAGTTGATATAGAAAGTGCTTTGGGACAACATAAAAACCCTGATAAAGATTTGCGCTTTAGGGAGGAGAATAGTTGGGTCGCTTATGAGAATACACATTTGGATTTGTTGAACAATCCTAAAATATATGCTAAAATAAAGGCGTGGTTAGTTTGACGAAGCATAGTTTTAACCGCGTTATCACGCCTTGAAAAACCAGCTCACAGAATGGACTCCCCAAACACTTCTAAAAGACTCTTATCTGTAGATGCCCTGAGAGGATTTGACATGCTTTTGATCGCTGGGGGTGGGACATTTATTGTCCATCTAAATGGCAAAACCGGACTGGATTGGGTAGACATGCTCAGCAATCAATTGACCCATCCACCCTGGAATGGGTTTGTTTTTACGACTTCATAATCTTTGATCAAATCTCTCAAAAATTGAATCTTTTTTATCGATTATTTGTAAAGTGTATATATACGGTTTACATTTATTCCTAAATTATACCTTAGCATTATGATTTCATGATTCTAAGTTTCAAAAGTAAACCGTTGAAAAGGTTTTACGAAAAAGGGGATGCTTCCAAGCTCAGACCGGGGCATATTCATCGAATTGGGGATATTCTTACTCAGCTGGGTGCATCGAATGTGGTTGAAGACATGAACTACCCAGGATCAGGTTTTCACCAATTAAAGGGAAAACGAAAAGGGGAATATTCGGTTTGGGTAAGTGGTAACTGGCGTATCACCTTCGGATTCAAAAATGGTGATGCCTATGACGTTAATTATGAAGACTATCATTAAAGAATAAAAATATGGGAATGTTTAAACCATCGCATCCGGGACGGATACTGAAAGCTCATTACCTGGATCCATTGCACTTAACCATCACTGAAGCCGCCAAAGGCCTTGGCATCACCCGTCCAGCTTTATCCGCCATAGTCAATGGCCGCGCAGGCGTCAGTGCTGAAATGGCTTTGCGCTTGGCTGAAGCGTTTAATACCACCCCTGAATTGTGGATTAATATGCAGAAGAACTTTGATTTATGGGAAGCCAGTCAAAAACGAAGCAGGAAAACCAAAGTAGTAAAATTTTATAAAACTTCTAAACTTGGGAAATCCCATTCTGTCTCGTGAAAAGCAAACAGCGAAGTCAATGGATCCCGTAAATACCTCTAAACGACTCCTTTCCATAGATGCCCTGAGAGGATTTGATATGCTTTTGATCTCCGGGGGTGCAGAATTTATGGTACGCCTAAATGGGAAGACCGGACTGGCTTGGGTAGACGCGTTCAGCAATCAAATGACCCACCCGCCCTGGAACGGGTTTTCTTTTTACGACTTCATAATGCCCCTGTTTCTTTTTATTTCCGGGGTCTCACTTTCTTTCTCCATTGGTAAAAGCCAGCGCTTAGGTCTTGCCAAAACCAATATTTATAAGAAAGCCTTCAAACGAATGGTGATTCTAATATGTCTTGGAATCATCTATAAAAACGCCCCGGTGCCTTTTTTCGAACCCTCGCAGATTAGGTATAGCAGTGTACTGGGTCGGATTGGTATCGTCACTTTCTTTACCACCTTGCTGTTTGCCAATTATAATTGGACCCAGCGCTTGTACTGGGTAGTGGGAATTTTACTGGCCTATTTTGCAGCGCTTTCTTTGATCCCTGTTCCCGGATACGGTGCCGGTGACCTGTCATTTGAAGGTAATCTGGTTGGTTGGTTTGACCGGACTTTTATGCCGGGAATATTACGCCAGGTCACTTATGATGAACTAGGGCTGCTCACTCAGTTACCTTCACTATGTTTAGCTGTGCTGGGGGCCTGGGCAGGTGAGATT
>QIEB01000025.1 GCA_003229495.1 Flammeovirgaceae bacterium | reverse complement strand
ATTACGGAGTATTCCTTTTTAAAGGAACCGTTCTCAAATTTTGAGGCCAAAGATTTGACCCTATGGGAACACTTTCGCTCTGTGGCTAATCAAGTCTGTTTTGAACTCCTGGGTTGGTTGCAGGCAACCAACGAAATCCGTATTTGGCCTCACCATTTTGATACAGGCATCTATACTGAACCAAACAAACAAGTTGGATTGAGCTTTGGCCTAGCTATGGAAGACAGTATGGTTGGAAATCCCTATTTCTACTTCTCAGGGTATGGGCTAAAAGGAGGTACTATTGATTACACGGGAATTCCTGATCTAACTTTTGGGCATTGGATAATCAATGAACATTGGAAAGGAGCAGTATTGCCATTACCTGATTTAGAAAAAAATAGTTCCAAATCAATTCATGTCTTTTTAAAAGAAGTAGCCAGCTGGTTTTTATGAGGTAATGATCCGGGTTTAAGCATGAAATGGATAAACTACAATTTAACCGCTTCTGGTAAATCTTCTTCAGTATCTACGTCGTTTAGCGGTTCCAAAGTCTGGTAGTTTAAGCCTATTTTCTTAAGGTCATTCAATGTATCTGCCGCTACCGAATCCGTGCTCCATTTTTTATTTTGGAATAGTTCATCTCTCAATTCCTTCAGGCCCAATAAATAATAACCCCCATCGTTACTTGGCCCGAAAACAACATCCTTTATTTTAAATAACCGGAAGGCGGTCATGATAATTTCTGGTGTAAGTTCATAGCAGTCACTGCCAATAATGCAGATCTCTTTATAACCCCTCCGGAACCCCCATTGAAATGCTTCCTTCATTCTAAGGCCCAGGTCCCCGCCGCTCTGTACCTTTTTCAGGTAAGTCGAATTATCCCAGGAATCATTCTCATCAACAAAATCCGAATAGAAGACCGCTTTGTCAACCGGTAATTTCTTGGTGATTTCCCTGGTATGATGCAATAGTTTCAAGTAAATCTCTAAGGCTAGTTCATCTCCAACGGTGGCTGCCAATCTTGTCTTTACCCTGCCAAGCACCGGGTTCTTAACGAAAACTAATAGCAGTCCATTAGTCATACACCTTAGTCCCTTGTTTGAGCCACTGACCCCATATTCGATTGTACACATGCACGGAGTCTGTTATTTGATTATAGCTATTCACCACGGGATGTCCCTGGTTTTTCCACTGAAATATCCCTCCATAGAGATTATATACTTCCTTGAAACCAAGTTCTTTCATTTTTTCTCCCACCCGTTCACTCCGATAGCCAACACTGCAATAAACCACTACGGTGGAAGTTTTGGAGATGTGTGAGATGTTACCGGGATCGAATGTTTTATAAACTACCAGTTCAGCTCCTTTCAAATGACTTACTTGGTATTCTTTAGGGCTTCGGATATCTAATAGAATAAGCTCCTTACCAGATATCTGCCAATTTTCAAGCTGCTCAGGTTGAATTAAAGGAACGGTGTGCCGGTACATGCTTTCAAGTTTTTTTTCCAAACTCTGTTGTCCACAGGCTGGGAAAAAGAAAAAGCTACCTAGGAGATAAAGTAAGCTGCGGAGTTTCATCCAGTTCTAACCAATTTTATAGCATTTTTATTCTGCTGATTACGCTCTGTCAGTAAATCCCAAATCAAGGTAACACACAGTAATAAGTATTCAACTATAACCAGATAGATATTTTCAGTATACCCTGTTTCGGAATATCCCGCATAACTAACAATAACCAGTATTGACCAGGCAATTGGGAACCGATAGTCTGTAAACACCGCAAGCGCCACCAAGGGGGTGATGTACCAGGGATGAACAGTAGTGGCCATTAGCAGATAAACCATTAAAGCCCAAAGCATGGCTTTTGGCCATGACATGGAACGGTGGGAATACCAGGAAAATCCCAGAATAATCAGAAACGTGGCTAAAGCAAGATACTTTCCCGCCTGCTGGATAATATTGTAACCTTTTACTGCAAATCCTATTTCTCTAACCAGGTAATAAATGCTGGCATTGAACTCGAATTTTTGAAAGTACAGCGAAAGGCTTGAACGCATACTTTCCGTTAGTTCAGGACTCCAAATGGTAAGAAAAAATCCCACCACCATAAGCCCACAGAGAGCCCAATAGCCGCCCACTTTTTTCCAGGGCATCCGCAAGATCAATAAAGGAAGGAATATCAGGGGAATCAATTTTGCGGCCACACTGGCCGCCAAAGCAACTGCAGACCGCACCCATTTGCTTTTTTCGAAGTAATAAATAGCCAATAATAGGAAAAAGATCATGACTGCCTCGAAGTGAAGGTTCCCGGAGAGCTCAATAATTACCAGTGGATTCCAAGCATAGATAAGAACCTTGTGCACTGACAGCTCATATCTTTTTAATATCCGTAAAATCAATATGATGGAACCAATTTCAGATAAAATGATGAACAATCGAATTACCAGCAGGTTGCCAATTATGCTTTCCGGAAACAGTTTGGCAGCAATAACAAAGATCCATTGTGCAATTGGCGGGTAAATGGTGAAATAATCCCTGGAGTTCATCCCTTGATAAAGCTGTTGGTTGATTAACAGCTTATTAAATTCAGGGTCTTCCATCAGTTTTGAGGGTACCTCCGCAAATGGGCTAATACCTTGACTTAGCAGCCGGCCGTCCCAGATAAACCGGTAGAAATCATCACTTAGTTCGGGAACAGCCAATAGTAGTGATAACCTCAGTAGTACCGCCGCACCTAAAGCCCAAAACAGAATTTGTTCACTTTCTAACTGTATTACCAATAAGTAAACAGATGACAAAACCACAAAAAGTAAAAGAACAGAGAGAAAATCCTGGCGGTCTGTCTGATAAAGCAAGATATGATAGCTAACCAGGGACAGTAGGAAGGCGCTAATTAGCCAATATAATGGTAACTTCTGCCCACCCTTAGGTAGTGTCAAGTCAAGGCTAAACCTACGGGTAATCCAGGGTATATTTTGAGCCATCTCTGCGTTAAAAAATCATTCCATAGCTATGGTTATGCAAAGATTTTTTGCCTTGACCTGACCCAAAACCTACTTCCGCCTTACCTGTCATTTAACCTTTGACGTGACACTGGCATATTTTACCGTTTTCACGGATTGATAGAAAACGCTGGCAAATCCCAAACAAAGCATCACATGGAAAATCACTAGCCCGAAATCACCAAGATATATACCAGCTAGTATTCCAAAGGCAAAATAAAGGCTCAATAAACCCTCCAGCCAGGTACTGACAGAAACCTTATTTTTTATATAGATATTCTTTCTCAAATGATCTTTTGAATGTCTGATGTCAAATTTCGGGGTACGTACAAAAGGGGATTTGAGTCCGAAAAAACCTTCTAATACCGCAATAGCATTGTGTAGTGAAAGTCCCATGGAAACCGTCAAAAATGGGGGGTACATCCTGAAAAAATATCGTCGTGGATTATCGCGAATTACTTGTTTGTTGGCCACCCAGTAAAAGTAGGTAATTGAGAAAAAACCAAGCAGGAAAATGCTTCCCAGATTAAAAACTTTGTTAAACTCAGGGTATGCATTCTTAATGAAGAGCATGGGAATACTTAATAGCGCAGCTGCCAGCAGGCACACAAAAACCGAGCTGTTGAACAGGTGAAAGAATGCATGGGTCTTTTTGGTAAAACTCCAGCCAGACCGGAGAATATTGTTAAGGTTCTTCTTGGCAGTTTCAGCGGCGCCTTTGTTCCATCTAAACTGTTGCGACTTAACTGCCGGCATAAGTACCGGTAACTCGGCTGGCGCCACCACGTCCTCCAGGTACTTGAAATTCCACCCTTTCAATTGTGCTCTATAACTTAGGTCCAGGTCCTCGGTTAAAGTATCAGCGGACCAACCTCCGGATTGCATTATGCAATCCTTTCGCCAGACCCCTGCAGTTCCATTAAAATTAATAAGGCTCCCTGCATTGCTTCTGCCCTTTTGTTCGATTGAAAAATGGGCGTCCAGTCCAAATGCCTGAAGTCTGGTAAGCATGGAGTAGTCTTTATTTACGTGCCCCCATCGGGTTTGGACCATCCCAATTTTTGAATCCTGAAAATAAGGCAGTGTTTTCAATAGAAAATCAGACTTTGGCAAAAAATCGGCATCAAAAATTGCCAGAAATTCACCTTTCGCTAGTTTTAGCCCATGTTGTAATGCCCCGGCCTTGAACCCGGATCTATCATCACGCCTTATATGTGAAATATCCAGCCCCTGTGTCCTCAATGCCTTTACTTTTTTGGAAATTAACTCCGTTGTTTTATCTGTGGAGTCATCCAGGACCTGTATTTCTAATTTATCATGAGGATAATCAAATTTGGCAACCGCATCAATTAATCTTTCAACTACATAAAGTTCGTTGAAAATGGGAAGCTGTACAGTCACAGAAGGAATGTCTTTTGAATCCAGATGTGGATGTTCCGTAGGTAGGTTCTTCCTTTTCCTATAGTGCCAGGTAAGATGTAATTGGCCCAGGCTGAACAGAAATATGTACAGCAAAGCGGCGGTATATAAAAATGTAATAATGTATTCCATCATAAATACTTAAAAATCGTCCACAGGATCTTATAGCCTGCCATGATTGTCCCCTTAACGGTTCCTGAAATTTTTGATTTTCCCGTTCTTACCCTGTATTTAACAGGGACCTCCATATATTTTAAATTGGATTTCACGGCTTTAAGTTGCATTTCAACAGTCCAGCCATAAGTCTTATCCCGCATATCTAATTCCATCAGGCTGTTGTACCTGATGGCCCTAAAAGGTCCTAAATCTGTAAATTTAGCACCATACAATAACTTTAACAAGTTAGTAGCGAGCCAGTTCCCAAAAACTTGCGGAATGGTCATGGATCCGCTCTGCCGTTCACCTAATGCCCGGCTTCCAATTACCAGATCCTGGTCCCCCGTAGCTATTGGTTCCACCAGCTTAGTAAGCTCCTGGGGGTAATCAGAATAATCAGCATCGAGGAACACCACTACATCAGGTTTAGTTTCCTGATTGGCTAAGTAGTCTATTCCCTTTAAACAAGCATTTCCGTAGCCTTTCTGAGGTTCATTCAGAACTGTGGCGCCTAGCGCAGTTGCCACGGTTTCTGTTCGGTCGGTAGACGCATTATTGACTACTATTACCTCTGAAACCTGGTCCTTTGGTATGTCCCTGATTACCTTCCCCACAGCATTCTGCTCATTAAATGCAGGAATAATTACTTTGATATCAATTGTTCCCAAATAATAATTGTGAAACCCTATAAACTAAAGAATAATTCAAGGCATGATTGTCCCTAATATGACAAACAAAATAGCTACGAATTTCATTCCCGTACTTCAAAACTATCATTTCCAATAAGTACGGGTTTGTTAAATCGGCTCTTTTCTGAAGCATTTTCCAGATTTAGCACCCCCCGCGGGCATACCGCTGAGCAGATACCACATCCCACACAGGATGAACGTACTATGTTCTGTCCACGCTGTGCATACCATCTCACATCGATACCCATTTCACAATAGGTGGAACAATTGCCACAGGATATGCATTGTCCGCCATTAGTGGTAATACGAAAGCGGGATTTAAAGCGTTGAACTATGCCTAAATAGGCCGCTAAAGGGCAGCCAAATCTGCACCAAACCCGATTGCCCATCAAAGGATAAAATCCTGTACCTATCACACCCGCAAACCCGGCGCCTATCCAGGCACCATAAGTCTCCCGGATACCATAGGTATTGAGTCCCAGGATTTCGGAGCTGCCCGTCCAGTAGGTGTAAAGAACACCTGCGGTCATAACCACCGCAAATACCAATACCGCATGCACCATCCATTGTTCAACTTTCCAGGCCTTCAATGATTTGTCGGATAGCTGTCGATAGGAATCTCCCAGGGTTTCAGCCAGGCCGCCGCATCCGCAGACCCATGAACAATACCATCGTTTCCCAAAAAAGTAGACCAGAATAGGTACCCCCAGTACAATTAAGGCAATACCCCATCCCAGCATAAATATTCCCAGCGAGCCACTGTTGATCAAGGTGGACAGTTCATTGTCAAAAAAGAAATCATAATCCAGCGGCCAGATGTTTTTAAAATCAAAAAATGGTTTATTTAACCTCAGTAGGAACTCTGGTATCAAAAAAGCAAAAGACGTTTGAAAAAACATCACTGAGATTGTGCGGGCGATCTGATAATTGCTATGCCTGTAGTTAATTAACATTCTGGTCCCCATCACCAAAATAGTCAAAGTGTATAGAAATCCGTACAGAAAGAATCTGCCGGCAGGGCTGCCTTTTAAAAGGAAACTAACGGGATCAACCATAATTATCCAGTTGGTCATATACTCAGGAAAGTAGTACAGGAAAATGTAAAAGGAGATGAAAAAAGTCCCAGTGACAATTCCAAGCCAACCTCTGTGCTTCATCGGGGAGAAATGAATATTATTGTTTCTGATCCCTGGAGGTCCATCGCTCTTTATTTTGGGCAGGATGTACATGATTGCCCCCAGAATACCGAGGGCATAGGTAAGTCCCAGAAATAACCACGGGCTGTCTTTTACAGGTCCGGTACTTGAACTTTTCGCCAGTTCATATTTTAGGTCTTTTACCCGGTATTTATCGAAACCTTTCTGACCGATGATACCATATTTGTTAAAATTCTCAGCCACACTGCCTAAATCCCCAAGCAATCCTTCACGACTCTCATACGCACGCTGATCCAGCCATCCTCCATAATCAGTAAAAGCTTTCTTTTTAAAAATATCAACTTCATCCCCCGAGTTAAAAACCTGATCAAGAACGTCCAAAGAAAAATCCCTTGGGTAGGATGCTCCCGAAGACCCCGCAATAGCTTCCAGATCAACCTTTGACAATCCGTAGGTCTCCATGGTAAATT
The DNA here is from genome assembly GCA_003229495.1 of Flammeovirgaceae bacterium. Classification (GTDB taxonomy): domain Bacteria; phylum Bacteroidota; class Bacteroidia; order Cytophagales; family Cyclobacteriaceae; genus SZUA-3. Next base: position 2,456 of record QIEB01000025.1, on the reverse strand, counting down.
CATTGGCCTCAATAAAAGTTTGGTTCAGATCATGTATGAAAGAAAAGTTTGATCCATACTCTTGGTTGACCATATGCTGAAGGTGAGGCTCCAGAGTTTTTATTTCACTTTCAGTAAGGACCTCCTCCAATTGTTCCTTGGTTATTTGAAAATTGCTCAGGAAGAACGATCCTATAAAAATGGCGAATCCCAGTAGGAACAGTATCAATCCGGTGGTTTGAATAAGTCTCATAGTATTAGCTGAACAGGCTGGAGAAAATCCCGGATTTTATTGTTATTGATGCGGATGGATGCTGCCGGTTAAAACATTCCACTATTTCCTGCTCATGTCTGGTGTAGAACTCAGGGTCAAAGTTTGCTTCCCGTAAATTTTTCAGTACATAAAATATATCGCGCTTGTCACCCAGCCATTGGTCCAGAACTTGATGTTTCAACCTGATCCCAAATGTATTCACACCCAATAGCTGATTGCTCTCCTTATGGTATACGAATTTTATACACTTTTTGCCACCAGGGTGTTCCCAATAAAACTGCTGCTCGTTTTCCTTTAGCTCATTCCAAACATGTCCGTAGGTTTGGTACTCAATATCGAAAAACTTGGCAGAGTTAAACCATATCCCAGGTTTATAGGCGGTATCTTTCCCCATAATGGTACGGGCCACTGTTTCGCCATGCATCCTTCCGGTGTACCACACTTGTTCTATGGGCCGCCGGTTGGGCAGAGGGTCGCTGAACTGAGCACAGTCACCAATGGCATATACATCCGGCAGATTGGTCCGCAAATACCGGTCGACCAAAACACCCCGGTCCAGATTTACCCCAGACTCCTTAAGGAAATTGATATTTGGACTAACCCCAGCGGTAAGTCCCACGTATTGGCACTCAATAGTTTCTCCGGATTTTGTAACCACTGCATTTACCCGGCCATTATCACCTGCAATAATTTCTTTCAATTCTGTTTCTTTGCGCAGATCGATGTGGTGCTCGATTATATGGCGGCCGATCAGAGAGGCCTCTTCTTTTGGCATGACAACATCCCAGAACTCTTTTTCTCGGATAAGAAAAACTACCTCAATATTTCTGGTCCGAAGCATCTCTGCCATCTCTACCCCAATTAGCCCTCCACCTACTATAACGGCTTTTTGAATATTCCGGGTGTTTTCCTCCATTAGCTCAAGGTCCTGGTAACTATACAGTCCTTGGACGCCCGGTAAATCCTGTCCCGGCCAACCAAACTTATTGGATTTGGACCCAGTGGCAATAATCAGCTGGTCATAGGAAAGATGTTCTCCGTTGGATAGAAGGAGTTGTTTTTCTTCTGGTTTTAACTCCTGAACCCAGACACGAAGCAATTGTATGTTGTTCTTGGTCCAAAACCAGTCTTCATAGGGTTTTGTATGCTCGTAGGTCATATGACCCATGTAGATATACATTAGGGCAGTACGGGAAAAAAAATGATCGGTTTCGCCGCTAACTACCACTATCTCGTCATCACCTAATTTTCTTAAATGCCTGGCGGCGGTGATGCCCGAAATACCATTGCCAATAATGGCTATCTTTCTCATGAATAAGTGTTGTCCCCGTGATGTGATTACTAGGTGGTATAACCAAAATCACTGGGCTTTAGTTACACAAAATTTAAGAAAGTGTCAATTTAATGACAAAATAGACCAGTAATAAACAAAACCCGCCTCCCGAACCGGAGATTCAAAACTTATAATAAATGCTCTGAGTCTATTTTATCGTTGGAAACATCAATGAGAATTGATGCTTTCATATCCAACTTGGGTATCAAAGAGTCATCTACAAGAGCTTGCTGTAGCTCAATTGTCGTTTTGGAAGATTTATCATGACTCCATCCAGGTGGAAAAAATATATATTTAAATTTATCCTTCCAGGAAGATGATTTTTGAACATCTTTCCAAATACTCGAAAATTCATGTGTATTTAACAATATAGGGTTAAAAGTCTTGGGGTCTTTTAGAATACCATACTTTGGCTTTACATTAGAAATAATGCACTGATACGTGCCAAATAGTTTGTCCCAAATTATTAATATACCACCGTGGTTTTTATCAAGATATTCAACGTTGCTAGAATGATGAATTCGATGTACAAAAGGGGTATTAAATATTTTTCCATACCAACCAAGGGAAGGTATCAATTGAGTGTGCAAGAAAAATTGATAAATTCCATTTATAACTAAACATGTTGCGATCATGATGGGCTCAAAGCCGACAATGGGCAACCACAACCAGAAAATTGGCTTATAAAGTGTAATAAACCATCCATTGCGAATACCAATAGAAAGGTTAAAGGACTTTGCCGAATGGTGAGGCACATGAGCTGCCCATAAAAGTCTGACGGAATGACTAAAACGATGGTGCCAATAAAAATTGAAATCATCCGCAAGAATGGCAAAAATCCAAACGAACCATGCCCATCCAATAGATTCA
>QIEB01000152.1 GCA_003229495.1 Flammeovirgaceae bacterium | reverse complement strand
GTACCCTGATCTAAAACTCTCTATCTTAAATTTTCTTTAACCCTTATCGAAAACTGGAGGCTGGATCCATTTGAATAACGATATTGTAAAAAATGACCTTGAATATATTGTTGGCCGTTTGGACAATGAGCTTTCATCTATTGCCAACAAGAAACTTCTCATAACTGGGGGTGCTGGGTTTTTGGGCTATTATCTGGTCCTGACCATAAATCATTGGAACAAGAAATTTCCTGAGCGACCAATTAATCTTACGGTTTATGACAATTTCATACGAGGTTTCCCCAAGTGGTTGAAAGAGCTGGAAGGATGCGAGCATTTAACCATTGTCACTCACGACATTTCAAAGTTTCTGCCCAATGATGTGGGAGACTTCCAGTACATCATTCATGCTGCCTCTATCGCATCGCCGACCTTTTACAGGAAATATCCAATTGAGACCATGGATGTAAATGTCAACGGTCTACGTCTTCTGCTGGATTACTCTAAAGATCAGAAAGAAAAAAACTCCCCGATCGAAGGATTTTTATTTTTTTCATCTTCGGAGACATACGGGGACCCAGATCCGGAAAATATTCCTACGTCGGAGACTTATCTGGGTTACGTTTCCTGCACCGGGCCCAGAGCCTGTTATGACGAATCAAAGCGTTATGGAGAAACTCTTTGTGTCAACTTTGCTCAAAAATATGATTTGCCTATTAAGATGGCCCGTCCGTTCAATAATTACGGACCAGGCCTGAAGATTACCGACAAACGGGTGATCCCAGACTTTGCCAAGGATATCCTTGAGGGGCGGGATGTTGTTCTATACTCCAATGGATCACCGACAAGGACATTCTGTTATGTTGCCGATGCCATTGTTGGGTATTATAAAGTCCTCGTAAATGGTAGAAGTGGCGAGGCCTACAATGTGGGTGTTGAAAAACCTGAGACTTCCATGATGGATCTGGCGAAAATGATGGTTTCGATCGCCAAAGAACAATTTGGCTATAAAGGTTCTATTATTCAAAAAGTCAGTGAGGATGAAGCCTATCTTACCGATAATCCGAACCGGCGGCTGCCCCACATTTCAAAGGCACGTCGGGAGTTGGGGTATGAACCTGGTATCCAGCTCGAAGAAGGTCTGAGACGGGCGCTGACATGGTACAGCTACAATAGGGAGGCTGAATACAAATAATGCGAATAACGATCGTAGGAGCTGGATTCGTCGGTTTGACCACAGGAGTCTGTTTCGCGGACAAAGGACACAAGATCTATTGTGTGGATATGGACAAGGACAAGATTGCAAAAATCAGTAGCGGCGTCCCCCCATTCTTTGAAAAGGGGATGGAATCTTTATTGAAAAAACATATTCATAAAGATCTCACAGCTACCACGGATTTGAAGGAAGCTATTAAAAATTCCAACGTCACCTTTATCACAGTTGGAACGCCGTTTGATGGAAAACAGATTGATTTGAGTTATGTCAAGGCGGCAGCCAGAGAGATTGGCAGTGCTTTAAAAGAGGTCAAGGATTACCACTTGGTTGTCGTGAAAAGCACGGTGACGCCTGGTACAACAGATGAGGTGGTTTTGCCTATTCTTGAGGAGGCATCAGGGAAAACAGCGGGAAAAGATTTTGGTGTCGGCATGAATCCTGAATTTCTCAGGGAAGGTGAAGCCGTGGACGACTTTTTGAATCCGGACCGCATTGTCATCGGTGGAATGGATGCCAAGAGTCGGGAAATTCTGGAAGGTTTGTATCAGGGGTTTAAGTCCATTGACGTGATGCGGGTAGACAACAAAACTGCCGAAATGATCAAATACACCTCTAACTCCTTGCTGGCGACGATGATTTCCTTCTCTAATGAAATCGCCAATTTGTGCTCGGTGATTGAGGGGGTGGACGTTGTGGATGTGCTGGGCGGAGTTCACCTGGATAAACGCTTGAGCCCTATTATGCCTACTGGGGAAAGAGTTCACCCCTCCTTCATCACCTATCTGGAATCTGGTTGTGGATTCGGTGGTAGTTGTTTTCCCAAAGATGTAAAGGCACTGGTTAATTTTGGTGAAAACCGTGGGGTTCGGATGGAAATTCTGGAAAAGGTAATTGCTGTGAACAACAACCAGCCTTTTCAAATGATTGCTTTGCTGACAAAGCATTTCCCCAATATCCAAGGCCTCAAAATCTCTGTTCTAGGCATTGCTTTCAAACCAGGAACGGATGATATCCGTGAGTCTCCCTCGATTCCTATCATAAATGAGCTTTCCGCAAAAGGTGCGGCTATCAAGGTATTTGACCCTATCGTCCAGGCGGAATCCAATGAGACATTTAAGGACCTCAACAATATCTCCCAAGCCGAGACTTTAGAGGATGCCTTAACGGATGTGGATGCCGTATTGCTGATTACACGCTGGAAGGAGTTCGAGAAAATCCCTGAACTGTTGCGTTGTATGAAAACGCATCCTTTGATCATTGATGGCAGAAGGATGCTGAAAAAGAGTGAAATCTCCAAATATATGGGCATTGGACTGAATCAAATTTACTCCTCGTCGTAAGTTGCGTGTCCTCCGAATAAATGGACGCGTCTGAGAAACGGTGGCTTTTCAAATCAATTAAGTTTTTTTTTGATACTCCTGTGGCTTGAGGGGAGAGGCTTGTATTTGCTTAAGGGAACAAGGATTGTTGACGGAAACATTAGAATGGACGAATGGTTATAACTACAAGCAGGAAACGACGGTAAGACCTAATGTCTTTTTAGGAATTACATGGTCATATCTCATTAACAATTTAATCCAGAGAATAGACTAGATGAATTTTATCGATACTGCTGTCAAGGATGCCTTTATTATTGATATTGAGAAAAAAGTAGACGATAGAGGTTTCTTTGCTCGCACCTGGTGTAAAAACGAATTTAAGGAACGCGGATTACAAGGAGACCTTGTTCAAGCAAACCTCTCTTTTAATAAACGAAAAGGGACGTTGCGAGGTCTTCATTATCAACTGAGTCCCTATGCAGAATCGAAATTGGTGAGGTGTACAAGAGGGGCGATCTATGATGTGATTATTGATCTGAGATCTCATTCTTCAACCTTTAGACATTGGATCGGGGTAGAGTTAACTGAGACTAATTACCGGATGTTATACGTACCGGAAGGGTTTGCACACGGTTATCAAACGCTTCAAGATAATTCGGAGGTCGTCTATCACGTCTCTCAATGCTATGTTCCTAATGCCGAACATGGCATTCGTTGGGATGATCCCTCTTTTAAAATTGAGTGGCCGATAACTGAAGAGCGGACCATCTCTTCGAAGGATCAAATGTGGCCAAATTATGTATAGAAAAAACTAAATTCATCCTAAACAGTGTTTTAATTAATGGCATGCTAAAACGAAAACGGAGGTGAGGAAATGGTTATTCTGGATACAGCTTTAGGGAAGCGGCACGAAGAAGGGAATCCCATTCGGGTTGGATTGGTTGGAGCTGGATTTATTGGATACAGTGTGGCGCTTCAAATTGTAAAACATGTGAAAGGCATGCGTCTTGTAGCAATTTCAAACCGGACACTTGAAAAAGCGGAAAAGGCGTTCCGAGAGGCAGGAGTGAATGCAATCGAAACGGTTGAAACCCTTGGCCAATTGGAAGAATCCATTGCCAAAGGCCGTTCTGCTATTACTGAAGATTATCAGATCCTCTGCAAGGCAGGTGGCATAGATGTCATAATTGAAGCAACATGTGATGTGGAATTTACAGCTCATGTGGCGCTTGATGCGATTCAAAACAATAAACATATTGTTGTGATGAATGCCGATACGGATGCCACTGTTGGCCCTATTCTTAAAGTTTATGCAGACCGTGCCGGGGTGGTGATGAGTGCAACCGATGGTGATCAGCCTGGAACCATTATGAATTTGTATCGGTGGGTGAAATCGATTGGGTATCAACCTATTGTGGCAGGAAATATGAAAGGGCTGCAGGATTTTTACCGGACTCCTGACACCCAAAAAGAATTTGCCGCCAAATACGGATTATCACCCAAAATGGCCACCTCATTTGCAGATGGAACAAAAATGTCGATGGAAAATACCCTTGTGGCTAATGCCACAGGGTTTGGCGTAGGGGTTAGGGGAATGTATGGTCCTAAATGTAAGCATGTGACGGAGGCCACGGAGCATTTCTCGCTAGAGGCCCTTCTGGATGGTAATGGTAAAGGTGGAATTGTCGATTACACCTTGGGTGCTGAACCTGGCCCTGGGGTTTTTGTTTTAGGGTACAGCGAGAACCCTCAAAAACAACCGTATATGCAGTATTATAAGCAAGGTGAGGGGCCCCTCTACGTTTTTTATACTCCATACCATCTGGCATCTTGGGAAGTGCCGCTGACGGCTGCACGTATTGTGTTGTTCCGTGATGCGGCCGTAACCCCAATTGGAGGCCCGGTGTGTGATGCGCTAAGTGTGGCCAAACGAGATCTTAAAGCGGGAGAAGTGTTGGATGGCATCGGAGGATTCAATTCCTACGGGATGATTGATAATACGGATGTATGCAGGCAGGAAAATTTGTTGCTGATGGGTTTGTCTGAAGGATGCCGTTTGAAGCGAGATATCCCAAAGGATCATGTTATGACTAACGCAGATGTAGAAATGCCTGAAGGTCGTTTGATCGACAAATTACGAGCTGAGCAAGATGCCTACTTTAAATTAAAATAACCAAGAATACGGTGAAAGCGATTAAACCCTACATCCGTGATGAGTTTTGGTCTGACAACATAAATACCTCGTTTTGTCCACTTCTCACCAATAGAGGTAACCACAGGAGGACACAAACTTCTTTGGATTATTGACTTGGTCCGTGAGGATAAGCCGACCAGCACAATTGGCGTAAGAACCCAGGTTTCTACTTCGGCCGCCCTCCTTCATTGTACAGTCAATCGATAAGCAGTTTTTTTCTGCTGGCTGGTCTAGTGGAGTTGGAGAATGCTATTTAGACAGTAGTCCAAACAACAGAATTACAGAAGAGGAGGTAGTACTTGGAATTTACTAAGTCTAATATTTTAAATAAAAAATTTCACACAATTATTCCCGGCGGATCTCACACCTATGCTAAGGGGGATGATCAATGGCCTGAATTAGCCCATCCCTATATCGTCCGGGGTGAGGGATGCCATGTATGGGATGTCGATGGGAATGAATTCATCGAATATAACATGGGCATACGCTCCGTAGGCTTAGGGCATGCGTACAAACCTGTCGTCGAAGCGGCATATAGGCAAATGCTCAAGGGAAATAATTTTGTTCGCCCGGCAACTATCGAGCTTGAATGTGCTGAAAAATTGTTAAGTATGATTGAAGGCACTGAAATGGTGAAATTTGCAAAAAATGGATCCGATGCCACCAACGGGGCAATAAAACTGTCTAGGGCTTACACTGGACGAGACATGATCGCTATTTGTGGCAACCACCCTTTTTTTTCTGTTGACGATTGGTTTGTCGGATCGACACCGATGTCCGGGGGGATTCCAAAGGTCATTCAGGATCTTACTGTGAAGTTTAAATATAATGATATCGAAAGTGTGAAGGCACTCTTTGAGCAATACCCGGAGAAAATGGCTTGTGTGATTCTGGAACCTGAAAAAGAACAAGAACCCCAAAATAATTTCTTACATGAATTGCAAGAATTGTGTAAGGAGAAAGGTACGGTTTTTATTCTTGATGAAATGATCACCGGATTCCGCTGGCATAACGGAGGGGCTCAAAAATTTCATAACATCACGCCAGATTTGTCTACTTTTGGAAAAGCCATGGCCAACGGTTTCTCTGTAGCAGCACTCGTTGGCAAAAATGAAATAATGCGGTTAGGTGGACTTGACCACGAGAAGGAACGTGTATTCTTAATGTCTGGTACTCATGGTGCAGAAAGTCATGGGTTGGCTGCGGCCTTAGCGACTATGGAAATTTATGAAAAAGAACCTGTCGTAGATACTCTTTGGCGGCAGGGGACACGTCTGGCATCCGGCCTTCGTAAATCAATTGATGAACATAAGATCACTGCTCACATTCCGATAATGGGTAGGCCATGTTGCTTAGTTTATGGTACCCGAGACCATGAAAAAACCCCGTCGCAACCCTTTAGAACATTATTGATACAGGAAATTATGAAGCGAGGTATTTTAGCCCCGAGTCTCGTGGTCAGTTATTCACATACAGATGAGGATATTGACAAGACTATTGAGGCATTTCATGAAGCGTTTTTTATTTATCGGAAGGCCCTGGATGAAGGGATCGAAAAATATCTTATCAGCCGTCCAGTTAAACCTGTGTGGCGACAGTTTAATTAAGAGAGTATTTACCTAAAGATAGTCCGTGTGGGTTTTTGATAAGCATGGAAGTTAGCCGGCTGGGTCAGGGCACACCAAAGCTTTAAGGGCATTATCGACCATATCTTCATTTTTCGAGACGATCTGGGTTCGTCGTGTAGATGGGGGGCGCACGTTGCTGATATTACTTTTAGCCGCGGTGTGGGGTTTATCTATGGTTATATAGCGTTCTCTGGGTAGAACGTTCGTAAGGGAAGCCCAGTCATCTGTAAAAAAGAGGGACTTTTTCAGGTGTTTAATTTTCACGTAGAACCGCTTGAAGGTTGCGTTATCACAACTGTCCATAATCCCCACGCTTTGCTCTGAAGCACGATCCCGGGCTTTGATGATCCACAAGTAGATCCGCCTCAGGTTGTAGCCATTTTCTACGACTGGCAAGGTATGGCCTAAGAGTTTCGCGATAAACCCATACGATGATTTCAGGAGCGCCTATAGGTTAACCGGACATGCATCTTTCACCGCGGTCTCCGCTTTCATGCCTCATTGCCATGCACAAAGTTATAGCCGCAATTCTTGCACTGATGGCGCTGTGTGATTCGTGCGACTCTATTCTTAATTATCTTGGCTTCATGACTGTTTTTGTCATGTGCCATCGTATCACCCTTAATAAATATGTACTCTCTTAATTAATTGTGAAAAGTACTCAACCAGTTCTTTGGCAAGAGGCCTACAATACATTACCTGAATTATCGTAATCTCATGAAAAAAAAATTCCCAGAAGTCATTGGTCTCATGCCAGCAGGTGGGAAGGCATCCAGGGTTGCGCCCCTCCCCTGTAGCAAAGAATTGTATCCTATTGCCTTTCGCCCTGTAGACAATGAGCAAAGTTTGAGGCCCAAGGTGGTGAGCCATTTCCTATTGGAAAACATGCGGGTCGCAAATATTAAAAAAGTTTACATCATATTACGCGAAGGGAAGTGGGATATTCCCGCCTATTTTGGCGATGGTAAAATGTTAGATATGAATCTGGCATACCTGATGATGGATTTACCCTATGGTGTGCCTTACACCTTAGATCAAGCATATCCTTTTATCGAAGACGCCATTGTAGCCCTAGGCTTTCCTGATATGATTTTTCAACCAGAAGATGCATTTTTGCAATTATTGGTTAAGCAAAAAGAATCTCAAGCTGATATTGTGCTCGGACTTTTCCCTGCCCTGCAACCCTCAAAAACCGATATGGTGGAGTTTGATGAAAATGGTCGTCTCCGATCAATTATCATTAAGCCGGCTCACAATGAACTTGTCTACGCGTGGGAAATTGCTGTTTGGACTCCCTTGTTCTCTCGCTTTATGCATGATCATGTCCTATCCAAACAAGGGGGAATGAATAAAGGCAAAGTCGATAGCTCTTGGAATACACAACAGAGTGAATTGCATGTTGGTGAAGTTATCCAAGCGGCTATAGCAAGTAATATGCGAATTGAAAGTGTAATTTTCCAGGATGGTCGTTGTATAGATATTGGGACGCCTGAAGACATGATGAAAGCCAGTCGGATGTCAATGGATTAAGCATATGGTCCATGAATCTTGCCATTATGAGATTTCTATTGTAATTCTATTTAAGAGCCTGTCTCACCCAGCTTTTTGAAGGTGAATTTTAATCCGAATTGGGAAAACTAACAAAATGAAGGATTGCCATGATTGAAAGTCAGATAAAGAGTGCTAGTGATGTCGTGAATGCCCAGGGAGATTTGATAACCACGATTCAGCCTAGCTCTGGCTGGCAAATTCTTAATTTAAAAGAACTACTGCAATATCGTGATTTGTTTTATTTCCTTGTCTGGCGTGATATTAAGGCTCTATATGCTCAAACCATTTTGGGATTTTCTTGGGCAATCATTCAACCGCTTATACAGATTTTACTTTTCACAATTATTTTTGGAACCGTTGCGAAGCTGCCTACCGATGGCATTCCTTATATATTATTTTCAAGTGTTGCGATCATACCCTGGACCTATATGTCCCAGGCTATGACGCATTCTAGTCAAAGCCTGATCCAGGGTTCGAGTATGCTTGGAAAGATATATTTTCCTCGATTAATATTCCCAATAGCACCATGTTTGTCTCGCCTCGTTGATTTCGGGATTTCTATGATAATTATTGTGTGCCTCCTATTGTACTATGGTGTTTTTCCCACATGGAGCCTCCTTTTATTTCCATTGTTTTTAATGATGATGGTGTCTATTCCTATTGGCATCGGGTTGTGTTTCTCATCACTTGCCATTCGTTTTCGTGATGTCAATCAAGCCATGCCTTTTCTTATTCGAATGATGATGTTTAGTGCACCAATAGTTTATTCGGCATCAGCGATACCAGAGACCTATCGCATTCTCTACTCAATAAATCCGATCGTTGGCGTCATTGAAGGGTTTAGAGCCTGCCTACTTGGCACTCCAATACCATGGACTTATATCTGGCCTGGAATGATTTCGGCAACTATCCTACTCATTGGCGGGGCTTTTTATTTCAAACGAATGGAGCGAATTATTGTGGATGTGATTTGAAAACAACGGTGAAATGTAAAAGGGACAAAATGAACGACCGAGACATTGCCATCAAAGTAGAAAATTTAAGTAAGTGTTATCGTATTGGTTTGCAAGAAGACATTTACGATACGGCTACCGTATCCATGTTTAACTTCCTGAAAAGCCCACTCCAAAACTACCGCAAGTATCGTTCACTGTACAGATTTGATGATCTCACACCCGATCAAGACGACAACTCGGATAATAATCAAACTGGTGTTTTCTGGGCTTTAAAAGGTGTTTCCTTTGAGGTGAAAGTAGGGGAAGTTGTAGGGGTTATTGGACTAAATGGTGCTGGGAAATCCACACTCCTTAAAATTCTTTCTAAAATAACAGCCCCAACAAGTGGGCGTGCCACAATTCGTGGAAGGATTTCTAGTCTTCTGGAGGTAGGGACTGGGTTTCATCCAGAACTCACGGGCAGGGAAAATGTCTACCTTAATGGAACGATATTAGGGATGAGGAAGAAGGAGATAGACCGCAAGTTTGATGAGATTGTAGATTTTTCTGGCG
>QIEB01000160.1 GCA_003229495.1 Flammeovirgaceae bacterium | reverse complement strand
TATCAATGGTCGGTGGATTATGATATGGCAGGCCCCTTTTTGCACCGCATCCTGCATACCATTTTCTTCACTAACAAAAAGATTGTGCGGGAAACCTCATTCCGGACGGGGACGTCCGTGGCAACTGTCACCTGTGATCTCCTGCAGACATTTAAGATCAAAAGAAAGCCTCTCAACATTCTAATTATCGGGTTAGGCAAGATAGGATCAGATCTTTGTAGAAAACTGTCCAAACTGGATTATAATAATGTAAGTCTGATCAATAGGACTTTGGAAAAGGCAACAGCCCTGAGCTGGGCATACGGGTTTGATACAAAATCTTTCAAACAGTTGATACCGGCCATTAAGAAAGCAGACGTGGTCATTTCCACTGTGGCCGACAAAAAACCTCTTATCACAAGAAGGATTATGGAAAAAGTAGGGCCCCTTACTGAGAATAAATATTTTATAGATCTTTCCTTACCCAGAAGTATAGCAGGGGATCTGGCGCACACACCACGGATGATAGTTTACAATTTGGACACCTTAAAAGAGCATGCCGGCAAAGCGAAAAAAGCTGTAGAGACTGAAGTGCCGGTAGTTGAATCCATTATTGCGAAATCAATAAGCGAGTTTAAACAATGGTGCAAAACCATGGAAATGGCCCCGGCTATTCATAGATTTAAAAACGCCCTGGAAAAGATCCGCCGGCAGGAAATAGCTCATTACCTTAAAAATTCAGCACCCCACGAAAAAGATGCTATAGAAATTGTTAGCCGGGGTATGGTGCAAAAAATTGTAAAACTTCCCATTATGCAATTGAGGATAGCCTGTCAGAAAGGAGAAGCAGCCGCAAAGTTAGGAGTTTTGATGGATCTGTTTGACCTGGAAAAAGGACCGTCCGCCGAATTACCCCAGAATAAAAGGCCTGCCAGGCAATCTTAAACGCTACCAATAATTCATAAAAAGCTCTATAATCCGGGATAAATGATATATTAGAGCGGTGTTTTAGCACACCACCAGCTGGTATATGTGACCATTGTTTATAAAGTGAAATGAAAAAACCCACGCTGTCAAAGATATCTGACCTCTTGTTGAAACAGGGTTATATCAGTGATGAAACCATTGCCATGTCAGTATATTTATCCACCACCTTGGAAAAGCCATTGCTGGTGGAAGGGCCTGCCGGAGTAGGAAAAACTGAAATTGCCAAGGTATTAGCTGGTGCCTTTCAAACTGATCTGATCCGGTTGCAATGTTACGAAGGGCTTGATGCCAGTCATAGTTTATACGAGTGGAACTATCAGAAACAATTACTCCACTTAAAAATGGCGGAAACTGAAAATCAAACACTTGCTGAAAAAGAAAAGACTATTTTCAGTGATGAGTTTCTATTAAAAAGACCCTTGCTACAGGCCATAACCAGGAAGGGTCAACCACCGGTACTGCTTATCGATGAGATTGACCGGGCCGACGAAGAATTTGAAAGTTTTCTGCTGGAAATTTTGTCTGACTGGCAAATTTCAATACCTGAGCTGGGAACCATATATGCTGAAGAAATTCCACAGGTAGTCATCACCAGTAACCGCACCAGAGAATTGTCCGATGCATTAAGACGCCGCTGTCTCTACTTATGGATTGACTATCCTGATGTTGAGAAAGAGTTGGCAATTATTATGTCCAAAAACCCGGAGATTAACCAGCAGCTGGCCAGGCAGATAACTGATTTTATGCAGGAAGTAAGAAAACTTCGCCTGGATAAGATCCCGGGAACCGCTGAAACCCTGGACTGGGCACGGGCCCTGGCAGCACTACACATCGACCATTTGAACAAGGAAGTGGTATCTCAAACCTTAGGGTTGGTCATAAAGGACTGGCAGGATACCCGTCATCTGCAGGACTCATTGTCTGAACTATTCCAAAAGGTTGGTGTGACCTCCAAACTAGATTAGCTAGCGTGAACAGGCAAGGCTCAAAACCTGGATCTTTTTCATTTCATTTGGTGGAGTTTTGTCGATTCCTGAGATCCGGAGGATTCATGATCGGGTCCAAAGAAGAGCTGGAAATGTTTACAGTATTGGGTAAGATTCCTTTTCGAGAAGTAGAGACATTTCAGCGGACCCTGTCTCAATTGTTGTGTAGATCCAGAGCTCATCAATTGGCCTTTCCTGAATTATTTGAAGAATTTTGGCAAGAATTATTCATTTCATTTAATGCCAAGGTCAAACTTTCAAAAAATAAATCACCAGATAATACTGTTAAGCGAGCTCCGTCTTTAGCAGCATTGAAAAACTGGTTGTATAACCACCAGACATCACACACAGAAGAGGCTGCTTTTCTGGGTAGGGGAGTAAATTCAGCCAATCAAGACCTCAGTCATTATCATGCTCAGCAGATCGATGAACTGGTACGAATAGTTAATCAAATGGCCAGAAACTGGGCTGCAAAACGTGGCAGACGCAAAATTCCTTCCAAATCCCGGGGACAGGTTGACCTGCGACAAGTCATTAGAAAGAATCTCAGCACCGGAGAACTAATTAACATTTCTTTCAGGGATAACAAAATACAAAAACCCCGGTTGGTGCTGGTTTGCGATGTCAGTAAATCCATGGAACTGTTTTCTAACTTCACCGTCCAACTCCTGTATGCCTTTCAAAACAGCTACCGGTCTATTGAGACCTTTGTTTTTGGACCTGAACTGTACCGCGTTACCGAGCTTTTAAAACATCAAAGTTTTAAACATGTGCTGAACCAACTATCAGATCAAGTACCTGGCTGGTCAGGCGGTACCCGCATTGGACATTGTCTAAATGAACTAATTCAGGACTATGGAGGCAGGTTATTGCATGGGAAAGTGATATTTTTGATGATCAGTGATGGTTGGGACACTGGTGATATTGAGCTTCTGGAGCAATCAATGAAGTACATAAAGCGCCGGGTAAAAAAGCTGATCTGGCTGAATCCACAGGCTGGAAAACCTGATTTTCAACCGCAGGTTCAGGGCATGGTTACTGCACTTCCATATATCGATATTTTCCACGGAGTGCATGATGTGGAATCTTTTAAAAATCTAAGATCTAAGGTCTAAGATCTCAGATTTCGGTAGGAGTACAGCGGATACAACTCCCCTTTAGAAAAGTGATTTTTACCTCCAGGCAGTTCCAGAAATCCATCGGCATCCACCAGATTGGCAAGATCACCGGATCCATGTCCCACCACTGGTTGGGCCAGGATACTGCCTTGATCCAACTCAACTTTTACCTGGGCGAAATAGGTGAGATCAGGTTCAAAATGGAGGTCTTCAGTTAATTGTGCCATTAAAGGCGGCTTATGGAGTTTGAACAGCTTGCTCAACCATGGTTTCAGGTAACGATTAAAACACATAAACGATGAAACAGGATTGCCGGGAAAGGCAAAAACCACTGTACCCGACTTGTGTGATCCAAACCAAAAAGGCTTGCCAGGCCGTTGGCGAATTTTGTGGAAATGCCTGGTAACCTGTAATTGTTCAAGGGCTTGAGGTACATAGTCGAATTTACCCATAGATACGCCGCCGCTGAGAATTAGTATATGATACTTCTCTAATAAACCAGCTAGTTTATCGGTGGTGCCATTAAGATCATCGACAATATGAAACAGATCCGGTTCGATCTTCCATCGGTGCAATGCATCTGCCAGGGTGGCTGCGTTGGAGCTTCTGATTTGGTGGGGGAGTGGCGTTTGATCGACGGCCACCAGTTCATCCCCTGTGGCTATGATGGCTACTAATGGCGGCTTGACAACCTTTAATGTGCTTTTGCCTACAGTTGCGGCTACTCCGATCTCGGGGGCACCCAAAATGGTCCAGGGCTTTATTATGGTAGCACCCTCAAGCCGATCCGTTCCTTGCATATGCACATTTTGTCCTTTTTTGGGTACTACCTGAAGGGTGGCTCGTCTGTTTGACTCACCACTGATTTCGATTACTTCATAGGGTATAATTGTATCTGCCCCCTCCGGTAGCACCGCTCCGGTCATTACTTCTACTGCGCAGTTAGACGAATCAATTTTCAAAGGTGGACTACCGGCCGCTTGCGTCCCCTGAATCAGGAAATCTGCTCCGCCCTGTTTCCAATGGTCAAAGTTTATAGCAATTCCATCCATGGTCACCCGGTTGAAAGGGGGAAAGTCCCGGTCGGCGCGGATCGTTTCTTTCAAAACCCTGCCACCGGCATGTACCAGAGAGACCAATTCTGATTCCAATTCCAGTGTATGGTCATTTATCAATCTTTCTGCTGCTGCTACTGTGATCATAGGTTATAAAAAGTCACCAATAATCTCTAAATTAATGAATTAATTCCAGTTACCATGGATACAAAAAACAGATTTAGTCATGTGGATAGCCAGGGTAATCCGACCATGGTTGATGTTGGTGGTAAGGAAATAACCGCACGGCGGGCAGTGGCCAAAAGTCTGGTAGTTTTAAATGAGGAGATATTGGAACACCTGACCTCCGATGAGATTCATACTAAAAAGGGCCCGGTCTTTCAAACGGCTATCACTGCAGGTATTATGGCGGTCAAGCGTACCAGCGATTTGATTCCGCTTTGTCATCCTCTACTGTTGGAAAACTGTCAGGTAAACATAGAAATAAAGGGCATACAAGCAGAGGTTACTTGCACCGTAAGCTTGAAGGGAAAGACCGGAGTGGAGATGGAAGCCCTAACTGGCGCTTCTGTGGCGGCGCTCACTATTTATGATATGTGCAAGGCGTTTTCTCATGATATCGTGATAAAGGACACCAGGTTATACGAAAAAACAGGAGGTAAAAATGACTTCAGGAGAGAATAATGATCATCAAAAACACGCAAAACTAAAAAGACCAAATTTGGGCAATTATGGACGTAATGAGATAGCCATAATGGGTACTCCTTGCGGAAATATCAAGCGGTTAGCTCAAACATTAATAGATACACTGCAATTAAAAGCACAAATTGCCTTTGTAGATGCTGATCACCAAGCATCTGAGCCCGATGGATGGGGATCTTTGACATATACGGATAAAATAAGCTTTAGACGTTTTGATTATTTAAACCAGTTTAATTCTTTCCAGATCCGTCCGCATTTTAACCACTGTGAGCTGGTACTGGTAAATGGAAATCACTTCCGGGCTGCTGCTCAAATTTTGGTAATTGATACCAAGAAACCTCTGGAACGCAAACTAGAGAGAATTTCTAATGCCATTCTGGTAATTAATAAAGAAGAAGGGGTAGAAATCCCCGATTATCTGGGTCCTTACATAAAAGATACCCCGGTATTGGCCTGGGAGGATCAAGAGGCAATTGCCAGTTTTATTGAAATATGGTTAGTAGAACGTAAACCTAAGCTCAGGGGATTGGTGCTGGCAGGGGGTAAAAGTGTCCGCATGAAAAAGGACAAAGGGGGGCTTCAATATCACGGCATCAGTCAAAGACAATACGTGTTTCAGCAATTACAGGAGTTGGGAATCGATGCCGTGGTCAGTTGTCGGCCAGAACAAGCTGCCCAGATCGAGGAAGGGCTGCCCTTGCTCACTGACACTTTTTATAACCTGGGACCCATGGGAGCATTATTGACGGCTTTACGAGAGGATCCGGACAGTGCCTGGCTGGCTATTGCCTGTGACCTTCCGTTTTTAACGGTGAATACCATCCAATTTTTAGTTGAAAATCGAGATCCTTCTAAAATTGCCACAGCTTTTAAAAGCCCTTTTGACGAGTTTCCTGAACCATTGATAACAATATGGGAACCAAGAAGTTATGGAGTATTATCGGATTTTTTAGTTCAAGGGTATAGTTGTCCTCGAAAAGTACTTATTAATTCTGATGTACACCTGTTACAGGCACCCGATGCTAAGGATCTAAGCAATGTCAATCATCCGGAAGAATATCAGGAAGCGATAAATCAATTAACAATTAACAACTAACAATTAACAACTAAAGTCAGACACGGGCTCTGATGTTCTATTGCTCAATTGTTCGATTAATCAAATGTTCAATTGTTCAATTGTTCAAATGTTCCCATGTTCCCATGTTCTACTGTTCAATTATTCCCATATTCTATTGTTCCCATGTTCCCTTAGGATTGTTCAATAAAGCCCCAGGCAACCAGTCCTATTCCAACGATAATGGCTACCGCTCCGAATGCTCCGGAGGCCAGAATAGCAATTAAAATTCCAGCACCGAACACCACCAACCCGATATACATTTTCTTGTTGAACTGAATGTCCTGGGTAGTAGATATCTTTTTGGCTTCCTTAACTTCCTGGCGAAGGGTCTTGTACTGCTCCTTTACCTGCTGGCGAATGGCTTTTTTCTCCTGTCTGGAGGCGTTCTTATAGTCCTCCATGAATGCGACGGTAGCATCTGAAGAGGGAGCCGCCAGATCTTTTATAGCTTTATCTGCCGGCAGGTGAACGCTGACAGGTAGTTCCGGACTTATACTAGCCAGGGGTTCGACAACCGCAGATTCAGGTTTTTCATAGCTATTATGACTGAATCTGTAAGCGGTTTGATAATCAAATTTAGAAGTCGAACAGGCCGTAATTAAAAATAACCCACCAACAATTAAAAGTACACTTTTCATAATTAAAAAATTATACGATTGAGACTTACAAGGTTAGCAATTAGCCAATAAAGCCCCAAAATCCCGACTGCTTACTATTATATTATTTACACATGTATTATTTTATTTACATCTGACGATTCTTGAAATTAGTCCTTATATTTAAAAATACCACCCAAGAAAACGTTATGAATAAAGCTTCGGTTACATCATTTGCAGTGATTAAGCATACCAATGCCAATGTCAAAGCTAATAACGACCTGGTAGCAGTAGAAGAACCCTTAGAAATTATTATGGAACATGGGCCCCGGGACAAAAGAGTGTCCGAAAGACTGGCAGTTACCATGCGAACCCCAGGAAATGACCTGGAGCTAGTGACGGGATTTCTGGTGGCAGAGCGAATAATTAGTACCCGGGATGATGTTATCAATATCAGACACTGCCAGGGACAGCAACAGAAATTTTTGGGGAATACCGTTAAAGTACAACTGCACCCCCAAACTCCGTTTGATATAAAACAAAATCTAAGACATTTCTATATAAACTCCAGCTGCGGAGTTTGTGGGAGGATCTCCGTGGATTCAATAATGGAAAGTTGCCGGCCCCAATCTGGTAGCGGACCTTTGATTTCATCCGAAGTTATCAAATCGTTGCCGGCAGTGCTCCTTGAAAATCAGCTGGTGTTCAATCACACCGGAGGATTGCACGCAGCGTGCATATTTGATGGACAGGGATCCGCTGTGTGGTGGAGGGAGGATGTTGGCAGACACAATGCGGTGGATAAAGTTCTTGGAGCGGCCTTTCTTTCAGATTGTTGGCCCTTAGATAATTATGTGCTGTTGGTTAGTGGAAGGGTAAGCTTTGAATTGGTACAGAAAGCCTGCAGAAGTGGCATAAGATTTATGGCATCTATTGGAGCTCCTTCAAGTCTGGCAGTTGATCTGGCAAAAAGAGCTGATATTACACTTTTGGGCTTTGTTAGTGAACAGCGGTTTAATATTTACCATGGATCAAATAGGGTAAAGGCTCGAGTTAGTATCTTATGAAACGACAACCAGTACCGTTTAGAGCGCCAGACCGGTTTGAAAAGTTGCAAATAAAGCAACCTGCAAAAAAGGCTGCAGGAATAACTGCAGTAGTGGTGGCCGGTAAGATGGTAAAGGAACAGGCGGGGGTGATTCGCGGCACTAAAGCACTTTTCAGTTTGAATCAAACCACCGGTGTAGATTGTCCCGGTTGTGCCTGGCCTGATCCTGACGACGAACGTTCCTCACTGGGGGAATACTGTGAGAATGGGGCCAAAGCCATAGCGGAAGAAGCTACTTTGAAAGCTATTGGTGGCCCATTTTTTAGCGAACATTCTATTCAGGACCTCGCTGGACAATCAGACTATGAATTAGGACATTTTGGGCGGTTGATGGAGCCATTGATTCTGGAGCCCGGAATGAATCACTACCAGCCGATCTCCTGGGACCAGGCGTTTAAAAGAATATCGGTTGAGTTGAATCAACTGGAGTCACCGGATGAAGCTGTATTTTATACCTCCGGTCGAACCAGCAATGAAGCCGCCTTTTTGTATCAGTTGTTTGTGCGGATGTATGGGACCAACAATCTGCCCGACTGCTCCAACATGTGCCATGAGTCCAGTGGAGTGGCATTAACAGAAACTCTGGGTATTGGCAAAGGCTCGGTCACCCTTGAGGATTTCTACAAAACTGATCTAATATTTATCCTTGGACAAAATCCGGGCACCAACCATCCCCGGATGTTGAGTGCATTGGAAAAAGCCAAGAAGAACGGGGCGCTGATCATAACCGCCAATCCTTTACAGGAAGCAGGATTGATTAGTTTTCAAAACCCTCAAAAGCTCTCCGGCTGGTTAGGCGCTGCTACCACCTTGACAGATCTTTATTTACCTGTGAAAATCAACGGAGATGTGGCCCTGTTAAAGGCAATTATGCTGCTGTTGCTGGCAGAAGAAGATAAGTCGCCGGGGTCCACAATTGACCGGACTTTCATTCAGCAAAAAACCAAAGGCTTCGAATCGTTTGCAGAAGACATCAGATTAAAAAATTTTGAAGAACTATGCCAGTTAAGCGGCATAGCCCCTGAAGACATCAGAAAGGCTGCCGAGATGATAAAGACCCAGTCTAAAATGATCATTTGTTGGGCCATGGGTCTCACGCAACACCAGAACGCGGTCGATACCATCAAGGAAATAGTGAATCTTCTGCTATTAAAAGGAAGTATTGGAAAACCCGGGGCCGGCAGCTGCCCGGTCCGGGGACACAGTAATGTCCAGGGTGACCGGACCATGGGTATATGGGAGAAAGCTCCGGCCTGGTTTCTGGACAAGCTCTCAGAAGTCTTTAAATTTAATCCGCCCCGTGACCATGGATTTGATACCGTTGAATCTATCAAGGCCATGCATGAGGGCAGGGCAAAAGTGTTTATAGGGCTTGGCGGTAATTTTCATTCTGCTACCCCAGACACAGATTTTACTTCCGAGGCTTTACAAAACTGTTCCCTTACCGTCCAGGTATCTACCAAATTAAATCGCAGTCACCTGGTGACCGGTAAAACTGCTATTATTCTTCCATGCCTGGGAAGAACGGATGTAGATATTCAGCGATCCGGGCCACAGTTCGTCAGCGTGGAGAACTCCATGGGAGTGGTGCATCAAAGCAGGGGTAGCCTAAAACCCGTATCAGGCCAATTGATGAGTGAACCGGCAATAGTAGCCGGGCTGGCCGGGGCCACCCTGGGTGTGAACTGGGACCATCTGGTTTCAAACTATGACCTTATCAGGGACCTGATCGAAAAGGTAATTCCAGGATTCGATGACTACAATCAACGGGTGCGGCAGCCAGCAGGGTTTTATCTGCCTAATGTGGCCAAAACAGGAGAATTTTTGAATGGCAAGGCCTTATTTTCGCAAGTGG
>QIEB01000456.1 GCA_003229495.1 Flammeovirgaceae bacterium | reverse complement strand
ATTCCCGTTGCCTATTGACAAAAGAATAACTTGATTAATTTCCCTGTCCTTTATTACTTCCAAATATGACCTTGTGGCATCAAACCCTGCATTAAGGTCTTGCCAACGATAGTATGCCACCACATCGATGTGCATGGCGACCAGGTTTTTGTGGAGTCCTGCCGCTAACAGTTTCCAATCCACGGCCTTTGCGGAGGAGTCATTCGGAGAGATTTTAAGGAAAACCGCAGAACGAGTGGCCTGAAGGTCGTCCGGTAGCTCAGATCCTTTTTGCAGCTCATTAAAAGCCTGTTCCAGAGGTGTTTGTGCAATGACTGGAAAACTAGTTACCAGCAAGAAAAGGGAAAGCATGCTTCGAATAATACGCATGGACTCAAAAATACAATTAGTAACTTATAAACCGTAACCCACTACAAATTATTGGATCACCACTGAAAAATAATATCTTATGTTTACCCCTAAACCCTGATACCATGGATTTATCATCCGTAAACCAGCACTTTGGCAACGTCGACCTCTACCTGCTTGATCAGATCCTAAAAAGCAAATTTCAACCGGGTATGAAGGTTTTGGACGCCGGCTGTGGAGAAGGAAGGAACCTCATCTATTTCTTAAATTCCGGTTACCCTGTATATGGGATTGATAGAGACATTTCGGCGGTGAAGGCATTGCGTTTTATCGCCGGTTCTCTTCGGCCGGACCTTGATCGGGATAACTTTCAACAGGGAGACATCGAAAACCTACCCTACACGGACCAGACTTTTGACTTGATTATAGCCAGTGCCGTACTTCATTTTGCAAATAATGATAATCACTTTTTAAAAATGTTTGGTGAATTAATAAGATGCCTCAAATCCGGTGCAATGCTTTTCATCCGCATGGCCAGTGATATTGGCATTGAAGAAAAAGTGGTCCCACGGGGGTCAGCCCGATTTTTGTTGCCAGATGGTACTGAACGATTTCTGCTAACCAGGAAAAAACTCCTGGAGTTGGAAAAACGTCATTTCTTAATATATCTGGAGCCCTTTAAAACGGTAAATGTTAGTGATAGCCGGTGTATGTCTACACTTATAGTTACCATACCATAGCCGGTTTGTTTACTTGGTGACTAATTACTATCTTTTGATAGGATACCATGGAAACTGCAGAAACACCAAACACCCCAACGCAACCTGAATATGCAGGGTTTTGGCTGCGTCTTGCGGCCTACATTATTGATTACTTTATACTGGGATCTGTCCTCGCTTCTTTGATGGTATTCATTGGACTAGCCATGGGTCTGAGTACCACCATATTTTACGACATGGAGGAGCAGGCCAACCAAATGGTGATCATTACTCTTTCAGTTATCCTGGGAATAATGGGCTTTTCAGCTTCCTGGTTATACTATGCAGTATTGGAATCCGGTAGTTATCAGGGGACGCTAGGCAAAATGTTGCTTAATCTTAAGGTTACAGATCTCGAGGGTAGCAGAATATCTTTTGCCCGTGCCACAGGCCGGTTTTTTGGCAAATTCATTTCTTCCTTTATTTTATATATCGGATACATCATGATTGGATTTACCGAAAAACAACAGGGGCTACATGATATTTTAGCTGGATGCTTAGTGGTCCGGAAATAACTGCAAATCACCAGCTTCCTCCAGCACCGCCGCCGCCAAAACTACCACCACCAAACCCTCCAAATCCTCCTCCGCCACCGAATGTTCCCCTTCCTCTGCTGAAATCAGTCCAGGTAGTAGTACCACCATAAGGGCCCATGTAGGTGTGCCCTCCTTGCCCCCGGTATCCCCCGGATCGACCTCCTCTTTTCATTATCAAGAATATCACAATAAAAAAAATAAATATCAGTAGAAGGAATGGAATAGCCGGGGTTTCCTCCTCTAACTGCTGAGGTGAGAATTGCCCGCTAAGCAGGCCCATTAATAGATTCGTGGCCTGGTCCAGGCCCACAAAATAAGATTCATTCCTAAAATTAGGCTTGAGTGTCCCCTCTACTATTCGTTTGGCAATTGCATCTGGTACAAACCCTTCAATACCATAACCGGTGGCTATAAACATACGCCTTTCATTCGGTGCAATGAGTACCAGAATCCCATTGTGCTCACCTGCTTGTCCGATGCCCCACAACTCAGCCAATTCAAAACTATATTCAGCTACATCGTACCCATTTAGAGAATTTACGGTGACGATGGCAATCTGGGTACCGGTGGAGTCATTAAAAGCCACCAGCTTTCGCTCCAAAGTTTGCTGTTCCTGAGAGGTCAGCAATCCCGTAAAATCATTAACCAACCTGGGGGGATCCGGTGGTGGAGGGAATTCCTGTGCTGCCAATACACCATTTATGGTCAACAAAAAGATTATCCAAATGGTCTTCATCTACTGGTCGCCGTAAGAAATGTCATCGGGCAACTCGTTAATGTCCCCGGGCTCATATGGAAAATACTTTTGTAGCTCTGTGCCAATCCTTTCAATAGTCTTACATATACCTTCCGTGAACTCAGCTTTTCTAAAATGATTGGTGAGCAATTCCTGTTCCTGTTTCCAAAAATCCGCTCCCACTTTGGCGTTAATCCCAACATCACCAATAATAGCAAATTTGTGATCCTTATAGGCAATGTAAACCAGCGCCCCATTTCTGTACCTGGTTCGGTGCATGTGCAAATTGGCAAAAACCTCAGCAGCCCGGTCCATTACCTCAATTGGACATCTTTTCTCTACATGGATCCGAACCTCAGCGGTAGCTTTACGCTCAACATTGCCTATGGCAGCAACAATCTTGGTTTCATCCAGAAGTTTATGGAAGGATTTCATGGCAGCTAGTCAAAGCTTACTTGCGGTGCTTGTTCAGAGCCAGGGGTGGATTCGAAATACCCTTTTTTTTCAAAATCAAACCAGGCAGCATAAATCACCCGGGGAAATTGACGAATATATGAATTGTATGCATTCACCTGGTCATTGAACTTCTTTCTTTCTACTGAGATTCGATTTTCAGTGCCCTCAAGCTGGGCCTGAAGTTCTAAAAAGTTCTGATTGGACTTTATGTCAGGATACCTTTCCACGGTAACCAGCAACCTGGACAATGCAGAGCTTAACCCGTCCTGCGCCTGTTGAAACTGGGCGATTTTATCGGGAGTGAGATTATTGGCATCAATGGTAGTAGAAGTGGCTTTGGCCCTGGCTTCCATAACTCCTGTAAGTATATCCTTTTCGGTTCCTGCAGCACCTTTGACGGTATTCACCAGGTTAGGAATAAGGTCTGCCCTTCTTTGATAGACGTTTTCTACATTAGCCCATTGGCTGGTACAGGATTCGTCCAGGGATACCATTTGGTTATAGCCGCATGAACCAAGCAATAGAGGTAATAAGGTCAAGGTCAGGAGTTTATGCAGGTATTTCATTTTGTGATAGATTTAATTTGGTAAGAGTATTGAGCAAATATAGTAATTAGATAGTTTTTACTCTAACGGTGTCCCGGCCAGCCTAATTTCTCCAAATATCTCTTAGATGTACTTTTTCATAAATATTTGAGATGGTATGACAATAGCGTTTTGGTACCTTAAAGGTAGACATGAAGATCCCGTTGTTAACCAGATTAAAGGACTATTAAACAAGATCACTTGCGCTATAAACAGCTAATATCTGAAACTCTGATCAATCCATTTGGACACCCTTATGTAATAATTGATAAGGAAATGGGCATATTGGGTATCAATGGGAGCCCTGAAGCCCCAGTGTTTACGTGTCCCCCACAGGTTGGAAACGATTTGGATAAAATCCTTCACCCTTATATCAAAGCCAGGTGTTCGAAACTTTTAAAACAAGCCATCAATGGTGAACATCAAGGCACAGAGTTTATACAGTTGACCGGTGGATACCTCTGCCGAATGCAAATGCTTGAAGTTCCTTCTTCCGAAAATGGTCAGGCATTTATATGTTTCTTTGAAGCTCATCATCGCAAGTCTGTTTTCGGTTCCCACTGGTCCTTGTCAAAACCCCATACCGGTTGGTCAAACGGTCACCCTAAAACGGACAATATTTACAACAAAGCTTTTCATTCTGCTCCAATGCCGCTGGCAATTTTTAGGTTGAAAGATTGCTTGATACTGGAAGTGAACGATGCTCTTTTAAAATTGGCCGGATACAAGAGGGGTGAAATAGTAGGGGCCAACGCTTTGAAGCTGAGTTTCTGGATTGATGATCAGGACCCGGTAAGAATTGGTCAACTACTGAAGGCTAATTACTTTGTCCATAACCTGGAAGTGCGGTTTCGTATTAAGAATGGCCGGGCTATTGACACCATTCTTAATCTTGACCTGGTGGAAGTCAATGGGGAACAGTGTGTGGTAGCGGTGGCGCAGGACATCACCGGGATCAAAAGCACCGAAGCCAGGTTAAAGGAAAACGAACAGTTGTTGGTTTCTATCAACGAGAACCTTAATGAAGGTATTTATCGCAGTACCCCTAAAAATGGGTTCATTTATGTGAATAAGGCATTTGCCCGCATGTTTGGACTCACGGTTAAAGAGGCGATCAATATCAACCCTGAAAAACTGTATGCCAATGAACGCGATCGTGAAAGGATAACCAATACACTTACCACCAAAGGACACTTGAAAAATGAACAGGTCGAGTTTCTGAAACGGGACGGGACTACTTTTTGGGGTTTTTTAAGTAGTATTCTAACCAGGGACGCTGATGGACAGCCCATATTTGACGGCGCAATTGTAGACATCTCAGACCTGAAACGCTCCAAAGTACTTTTACATGAGAAGAATGATGAGCTAAAAAAGATCAACGCCGAGCTAGACAGGTTTGTCTATAGCGCCTCTCATGACCTAAGAGCTCCCTTAACCTCGTTGCTTGGACTGGTAAACGTGGCTATGTTGGAAAACAATAACCATAAACTGAATGGTTATCTTGAAATGATGAAAGGTAGTGTGAACAAGTTGGATGATCTGATCTCTGACATTATACACTTTTCACGCAATGCCCGACTTGATGTAACGCCTGAGCCAGTACATTTTGAAAATCTGGCGCAGGAAACCTTTGACGACCTTAAATATTTACCTACTGCGGGCTCCATCGAAACCAAAGTCCAGATAGAACCTTATAAGAACTTCTACTCGGACCCCAAGAGGCTGCGGATATTGTTCAATAATTTGGTTTCCAATTCGTTTAGGTATCACGATCTTTCAAAGGAAACTCCTTTTATTAAAGTACAAGTTAGCTTTGATCAAAACTATGCTGTTATAAAAGTATCTGACAATGGCAAAGGGGTCCACCCGGAGCATTTGGAAAATATATTCGAAATGTTTTACCGGGCTACTGAAGATTCTCAGGGTTCAGGCCTTGGTCTTTACATCGTAAAAGAGACGGTGGAGAAACTACAAGGCACTATTCAAGTACAATCGGTGGCTCGTAAAGGCACCACCTTCACCCTGCGAATACCCAATCTGGAAGACAATTAAATTCCAAATGCACTAAGTACTATACGCCGGGATCCGCCATTGTTTCGGTGTTCACAAAGATATATCCCCTGCCAGGTCCCTACGTTGAGTCTTCCGTCAGTTATTGGAACCGACACATTCGAACCTAATAATGCTGCTTTTAAATGAGCTGGCATATCGTCAGGGCCTTCATAGTTGTGTTTATAGTAGGGCATATTCTCTGGAACCATCTTATTGAAATGTCTTTCAAAATCCTGTCTTACCGATGGGTCTGCATTTTCATTTAAACATAAACTTGCTGAAGTATGAGCAATAAAAACCTGTAAAATACCTGTTTGTAGGCTGGTAATATTTTTAAATTCCCCAGTGATAATTTCAGTTATCAGGTGGAACCCCCGGGGGAAGGGAGGTAGCTGAAGTTCTTTCTGGTAAAATTTCATTTTGTTAAGCCTGTGTAGTAATTCTGTATTTGATCAAAAATAAGCAAACAATTGATGCTTTCGGAAATTTCACTCTATCTAAAATATCGCCTGGGTCTTGACATAATTCGGCAGTCAGGTGTCTGGTTTGTGGATATACCTCGTACATCTTCCAGTAGCATCCGAACCGAACTTTCCCGGCACTATGGACCCGTATATGGAAAATCGGACTTACAGGATTCTACTCTCAACCTTAAAAAGCAATTAATCCCCAGTCATCTGACCGCCCTGGAAATGCGTCAACGGATAGGGAATGAGTCATGGAATGGTCTATTTACTTTTTCTATAGTAAGAAATCCATGGGCAAGAATGCTCTCCATTTTTCAATACCGTAGAACAGTAGGCGAAATAGATCAGAATACTTCATATAGTGAATATCTCAGTCTTTTTTTCGGAAAGCCTGAAAACCCAGAATCCCCCTATCATTATCATGGATACTACTATCAGGCTGTAGATTACCTGGTTGATGAATTTGGTGAGTTTATGGTGAACTTCGTTGGACGTTACGAAAACAGGGAAAATGATCTTGAGCTGGTAAGAAAAAAATGTGGTTGTCCGAAACTTGGCGCTTTGCATACACAGGGCTCACCCAATGAAGAAACATACCTCTCTTTTTATGATCAAGAAACCCGGGATATGGTATCTGTCATATGCAAGAAAGATATCGAAGTGTTTGGATATCAATTCTAACCCTCTATTCAATTCGTTCGTAAGCCCCAATATCGGGCTGTCCACCTCTGGGGTTGCCTAACAAATCGGTATTGATTAGCAATAGCCTGCCCTGGTCCTGAGCAGGGCTTAAAGTGTCCAATTGATAGTCAAAATCCCTGGAGTCAACAAACTGGGGAAAGTCAGGGTCAGTGCCCAGGATATTGTCATTAATGTCAAAATCAGCATTTTGGCTGCGTATGAGACAGTACTCCAACAGCACCTGGAATTCAGGATCCCCGGAGGCATTGAACAATAACTCTTCCTGGTCCTGATGATCGCCCCAGATAATATTATTCTGAAGTTGAGTATACAGATCGGCTTGTAGTAATTTTCCATCGTCAAGCTCCAGATTATCTGAAAAAATTAGCGCTGGCGCCTCATTAATTATCCCGATGGAATAGTTGGCAAACGTACAGTGTTGATAGACGTAGTTACCTCCCGCGAAGTGAGCGCCGGTGAAACCAGCACAGTTGTTCACCACCAGGTTATAAGCCCACAGGTCAGAAGTAAAAGCCAGTATGCCAAACCTGGACATGTTTTCTATGATGGAATTGCTAATGATAAGATCTGGTATAGTATCGAAGTCAGGAGTTCCCAGACGGACACCGAATTCCGCGTTTCTGATGACAGCATGATCAATCTTATTATTCTTGCTGCCCTCCAGAAATACCAGGCCTACCCACTGACCCGGGGCATGTTCAATATCCAATCGTACGTTCCTAAATAAAACCGGTTGATCCGGGGATCCTGCAACTTGCAATGACCCTCCCACAAATATGGTAGCACCTTTATTGATGTATATTTCGGCCCCCTCCTCGATAGTCAATTGGCAGAGACTATCCACCAGTATTGAACCATACAAAACGTAAGGCTTGTCCGCCTGCCAAATAGTATTGCAGGTAATAACACTGTCTTTTCGAAAAAAGTGGGCATCCTGACCCCAAGCCACCAAATTAACTTTTTGAATATTTTCATTGGTCACGAACACTACTGAGTCCTCAACCAGAAAGAGTGTATTCTCATCCCGTGAGGGGATGGTGACCTCAACCAGTACTAGCAGGCTGTCCTTGCCTAGAATGACCTGATCCTGGAATTGCTTGTCCTTAATTCCGTTGATTAGCAGATCGTAAAAGGAGTTTCCACCACCCGCTAGTGAAATACTGCTTAAATTGACTGCGTTGTCCTGGGGGTTATAAACCCTGAAGCGACGGGTAAAGCTTACTGTATCAGTAAAAAGAGTATCAAAAAATAAGGTATCGGTTGAAAAAATGATGTGGGCTTCAGGATCAATGGTAATATCTTCCTCCTCCGGAGTACAATCCACCAGAGTCAGGAACAACCCAGCAATGATCATTAGGCACAGTTGGTACTTCACAGCGATTAGTCCGTTCCTTCTTTTAATTTTACTGCATTCTCAGCAATCTGAAGCTGTTCTATAAAATCGCCAATTTCCCCATCCATTACCGTGGGAAGATTATGCACAGAATAACCAATCCTGTGATCCGTTACCCTGCCTTGAGGGTAGTTGTAGGTGCGTATTTTATCTGACCGGTCGCCACTCCCCACCATGGACCTGCGCTGAGCGCCCACAGCATCCTGGTGCTTTTTTAGTTCTATTTCATATAGACGGGAGCGCAAGACTTTTAAGGCCTTATCCAGGTTTTTCAACTGTGACTTTTCATCCTGGCAAGAAACCACCAGACCGGTAGGAATATGCGTTAATCGGACTGCGGAATAAGTAGTATTTACACTTTGCCCACCTGGCCCTGAGGAGCAAAAAGTGTCTTTTCGGATATCATTCATGTTGATCTCTACCTCGACTTCATCCATTTCCGGAAGTACCGCCACACTGGCAGCAGATGTGTGAACTCTACCCTGAGTTTCCGTGGCTGGTACTCGTTGTACCCGATGAACCCCGGATTCATACTTTAATTTACCATATACATCCGCACCGGTCACCATGCTAATAATCTCTTTGTAACCTCCACTGGTTCCTTCAGTTAGATCCAAAATCTCCAACCGCCACCCTGATTTTTCTGCAAAACGTTGGTACATCCTGAACAGATCGCCAGCAAAAATAGCTGCCTCGTCACCTCCGGTACCTGCTCTAATCTCAAGAATCGAGTTCTTTCCATCATTGGGGTCCTTAGGGATCAACAATGTTTTCAGTAGCTCCATAAGCTGGTCTTTACGAGGGTGCAACTCATCCAACTCAGTTTTAGCCATTTCTCTGAAATCCGGATCTTTTTCGGAAGACAATACACTTTTAGCGCTCTCAATGTGATCTAACACATTTTGATATTCGTGGTATTTATCCACTATTTTTTGCAGGTCTTTATACTCCTTAGAGAGTCTGGAGTATTTTTTTATATCTGAGGTTGCATCAGGCTGCACGATTAGTTGACCTACCTCTTCAAATCGATCTTCTATAGCCTGTAGTTTGTCCAGCATCTTTTCCTATGATGTCCAAAATTAACAAATGTTTTCCAAAGCTTGATTTTGAGGTACATATATTTGATAGCTCTTTTGTCAAACCTGACATTTAACTAGATTTGAATATGGCAAGGGTTACCATAATATTCTATATAGCACTATTTTTCATTATTAGTTGTGGGGACCTCAGTGAAAAACAGGCCAACCGCCAAATAATAAAAGATGGTATAGAAGATCACCAAATAAAAAGGGTCACTGAAGATCAGATCATCAACGCTGCCTATGATCAGGGAAATAGCTTAGTAAAACAACTGGAACAGCAATCATCAGAAATATCTTACTGGCAAACTTCTGATGGACTGTCTGTCATGGACTCAATGAATATGGCAGCGGGCCACCATGGTTTTAGGTTAATCTCCGTAAAAGAAACTGCCGATAAATTACCTGCTGAAGAA
>QIEB01000469.1 GCA_003229495.1 Flammeovirgaceae bacterium | reverse complement strand
TATTTTGTAGTAAATGTAAGCTCTCCAAACACCCCAGGATTAAGGGAATTACAGGAAAAAGAACCTTTGATGGACCTAATAAACAAACTCCAGCAAGCAAACCACCAAACAGACTTACCTAAACCAATTCTGCTAAAAATCGCTCCTGATCTGACCGATCAGCAGCTCGACGACATTATTGAGGTTGTCAGGGAAACCGGGATATCCGGTCTGGTGGCCACCAATACCACTATCCAGCGAGACGGCTTGCGAACCAACAGGGACAAATTAACACAAATTGGACCTGGAGGTGTAAGTGGCCAACCGTTGGCAAACAGATCTACCGAAGTGATCCGGTACATACATAACAGATCTAAAGGTACCATTCCAATTGTTGGAGTGGGGGGGGTTACTACTGCTGAAGATGTTTTAGATAAACTGGCTGCTGGAGCTTCACTGGTACAGGTGTATACAGGATTCATTTACCAAGGGCCATCTATGATAAAGAAATTAAATAAGACCATAGACCGGCAATTTGCCAAAAGCAATTAATCCGTAGCTTTAATTGCCAAGAATTTTGCTAGCTTTGTTTATTTACGGATGAGAAAGTCGCTTTTAACCACGTGATCATATTGGAGTTGATCATTAAAATACATGGCTCAAAATACTTATAAAAAGAAATCCGCCTCCAAAAAGTCTAGAAAAGGGAACAAGAAAGGCGCGAAACCGTGGTTTTTTAAGGATCGAAGGTTTCACTTGGCCTGTGGTTTTTTTTTGATGGGGATTGCGATTTTTTTGGTAATCTCCTTTATCTCGTACCTATTTACCGGTAAAGCTGATCAAAGTTTAATCGGGAGTGTGCAATGGGATTGGGAAGGCCTAAAAACCATAGAGCCGGTAGTAAAGAACTGGTTAGGTTTACTTGGGGCGGTCAGCGGCTATGTTTTCATCTTTCGTTGGTTTGGAATTACTGCCTTCACCATACCACTATTGGTATTTCTGGCAGGTGCGCGCATTGTTTTCCATAGAAACTTATTGCCCTGGGGTCCGGCTTTAAGGCTCAGTTTGTTCCTGGTATTCTGGCTGGGTTTGCTACTTGGTTATTTGTGGTTTAATTTCGAATTTGAAGGAATTGGTTTTATCAGCGGCGGGCTTGGATTCGAGTTGGCATTGGTTATGGACGGATTGTTGGGTTGGGGAACTTATCTGGTACTTTTATTAGGGCTGGTGGTGTTCGTGATCTATTTTTTCAACATTACCAACCTCTTTTCCAGGTTCTCCCAGCAGAGCGCTACAAATATTGCAACTGATCCAATTTTCCATGAGACCACGGAGGTAAAGAAGCGACTTACCTTAGAGATCAACGAAGAACCATTGAATGTTTACACGGACCGGGAGGAGATTCTAGCAGAAGCTTTGAAAGAAGATACTTCCAGCTGGGTGGTAGAAGAGACAGGGAATGGGAATGCCGACAAGGAAGAACTTACTTTGGAGACAGATATCAAAGACCTTAACCCGGTAGAAGAGGATGAACTATCATTTTCAGTGGTTCAGGAAGAAGGAAGCGATCAGGTTGCCGACAAGGTGGAAAATTATGATCCCACATTGGATCTACCTAGATACAAATACCCTACAGTAGACCTTTTGGATGAGCACACCTCCAAAAAAGTTCAAGTCACCAAAGATGAGCTGGAACAAAAGAAAGACCGGATCATCGAGACATTAATCAATTTTAAGATTGGGATCAGCAGTATAAAAGCTACTATAGGACCCACAGTTACCCTTTATGAGATCGTTCCTGAAGCTGGGGTAAAAATATCAAAGATCAAAAACCTGGAGAATGATATTGCATTAAGTTTGGCTGCTTTAGGAATCAGAATCATTGCTCCCATTCCAGGAAAGGGCACTATAGGTATAGAGGTCCCTAACAAGAATAGGGAAATGGTTTCCATGAGATCGGTCATTTCCACGGAAAAGTTCATGAAGAGCGATATGGAGTTGCCTGTGGCCTGGGGAAAAACCATCTCCAATGAGGTATATGTTTCTGATCTGGCAAAAATGCCACACCTGCTAATGGCCGGTGCCACAGGACAGGGTAAGTCAGTGGGGTTGAACGTTTTATTAACTTCCCTGATCTACAAGAAACACCCTTCGCAGCTTAAATTCGTATTAGTTGACCCCAAGAAAGTCGAGCTTTCCCTTTTCAATAAACTTGAGAGGCACTTCCTGGCCAAGTTGTCCAATGGTGATGATGCTATAATCACTGATATCAAAATGGTGATTTATACCCTGAATTCTCTTTGTATTGAAATGGACACACGTTACAACCTGTTAAAAGAGGCGGGATGCAGAAATTTGAAAGAATACAACGCCAAGTTTGTAAAACGTCGATTACTACCTACCAAAAGCCATAGGTTTTTACCGTATATTGTGTTGGTAATAGATGAACTTTCCGACTTGATGATGGTAGCTGGAAAGGAAGTAGAACAGCCAATTGCCCGGTTGGCACAGCTTGCCAGGGCCATAGGCATTCACCTGGTGGTAGCTACTCAACGACCCTCGGTAAATGTAATTACGGGTTTGATAAAGGCAAATTTTCCTACCAGACTTTCTTACCGGGTAACTTCCAAAGTAGACAGTCGAACCATTTTGGACACAGGTGGTGCCGAACAACTGGTAGGCATGGGTGATATGCTTCTTTCTCAGAACAATGACATAATTCGACTGCAGTGTGCCTTTATTGATAGTTCAGAGGTAGAAGATATCTGTAATTATGTTGGAGAACAGCGGGGTTATGATTCCGCCTATATGCTGCCAGAATATGTGGGAGATGAATCAGGTGAGAGCCTGTCGGAAGTGGATCTGGCAGATCGCGACGTCTTGTTCGAGGAAGCTGCCCGCTTATTGGTGTTGCACCAGCAAGGCAGCACTTCATTGATTCAAAGAAAGCTGAAGTTAGGCTACAATAGAGCTGGACGTTTGATTGATCAACTGGAGGCAGCTGGTATTGTTGGACCATTTGAAGGCAGTAAAGCCAGAGAGGTTTTGGTATCTGACGAATATAGTTTGGAACAGTTATTGAATGGGATAGATGAACAGAATAAACAAATAACATAATGAAAAAAATTGGGTTAGTTTTTATCCTGGTAGCACTTATGGTTAATGCTGGATGGGCACAGAAAGATCCCAAGTCATTGGCGATCCTGGATGCTATGAGTGCCAAGTATCAAAATATTGAGGCCTTCAAGGCGAAGCTGGTATATAAATTGGAAAACTCTGCTGAAAAATTGAACGAGACCTTTAAAGGAGAGATCACGGTTATGGGTGAAAAATACCGGTTGAAGATTGGTGAGCAGGAAATAATAAACAACGGGACTACTATTTGGACCTATCTGCGTGAGGTAAACGAAGTAAATATAGACAATTATTATCCGGAAGATGATCCTATGGCTCCGTCCAAAATATATACAATTTACCGGGAAGGCTATAAGTACTCATTTGTAGAGGAAAAGAAACAGAAAGGAAGAATTGTGCAGATTATTGATCTTGTACCTGATAATAAGGACGAGCCATTTTTTAAAATCCGGTTAACCATAGATAAGGCCGACTATACATTAGTTAACTACAAAGTTTTTGACAAGAATGGAAACAGATACTTATGGTCAGTATCCGATTTCGATTCTAATCTAAAATTAACAGCAAGTCATTTTGAGTTTGATCCCAGCCAGTATAAAAATGTAGAAATAATTGACCTTAGATAACCCTGAAGTCCAAAAAATAGCTTTACCACGCCGTTTCATGTTTAATAATGACCAAGTCTGAGTTAATTAGCTCAATTTTCAGTAAAAAGTCATATCTGTGCGTAGGACTGGACCCCGATATAGAGCGGCTTCCTAAATGTTTACAGGAATATGATGACCCGATTTATGAGTTTAATCGGGCAATAATTGAAGCAACTAAAGACTATTGTATTGCCTATAAGCCTAATCTGGCATTCTACGAAGCTCTTGGCCCCGGGGGCTGGAAAAGTTTGGAAAAAACTATGCGGGTGATTCCAGAAGAAATGTTCACCATAGCAGATGCTAAAAGAGGAGATATTGGCAATACTTCCCGGCTCTATGCCAGGACATTTTTTGAGAAATTCAATTTTGATGCGGTAACAGTGGCTCCCTATATGGGAGAAGATTCCGTTAAACCTTTCCTTAGCTTCGAAGGTAAATGGGTGATCCTGCTGGCCCTGACCTCAAATACAGGTGCTGCAGACTTTCAAATGCTCGAGACCAAAGATGGAAAATCTGTTTATCAACAGGTATTGGAAAAAAGTCAATCCTGGGGAGGAGTTGACAAAATGATGTACGTTGTGGGGGCAACCAATCCAGTGGAACTTGCGGCAATTCGGAAAATGGTACCTGAACATTTCCTGTTGGTGCCTGGTGTTGGTGCCCAAGGAGGCAATCTTAGAGAGATTTCACTTTCAGGTTTAAACAGTGATTGTGGATTATTGGTCAACGTATCAAGAAGTATTCTCTATGCTTCGTCCGAAACTGATTTTGCGGAGGCCGCCGGTCAGGAAGCCCGTAAACTCCAAACTGCAATGGCAGAAATTTTGAGGAAGATTGATTAAACCCAGAATTGTCATTAGAAATTTACTGTGGCTTCTAATTTACTATCATTCAGGCACGTACTCACTTTTTGGTACTCACCATAATATTACTATGCCTCCGTGCCAAAAAGTTGCGTGAGCACCTGACTAACAGCAACTTATAACCCTCGCTACAAAGTCCAATGATAATTCTGGGTTAATTAATTGTCAGTTTCCCTAAATGATACTCTTGGCAGTTATTATTGCCTCAATGAAAGAGGAATTCCTGAATTTTATTTGGAAGCATCAATATTTTGACAAAAAGAGACTAGAGACATATCAGGGAGAAGTGCTTCAGGTACTGAATCCTGGTCAGATTAATGTTAACTCCGGACCTGATTTTTCAAACGCACGCATTAAGCTGGGAAGGACAAGTTGGGCCGGCCCAACAGAAATCCATGTTCGTTCTTCCGATTGGTACCTTCACCAGCACCATAAAAATCCAGCGTTTGATCAGGTAGTTCTCCATGTTGTCTGGGTCAATAACGCCAACGCTAAAACCAGCAACGGACGGGAAATTCCCACACTGGAACTAAAAGACAGAGTTAAAACGGACTTGCTGTTAAGGCATCAGAAATTGAGAAAGGGCAATTCTAGGGTCCCTTGCGAACCACAATTCGATAGAATACCTGATAGTTCCTTTCAAAGAATGCTGGACCAAATGGCTTGCCAAAGGCTCAAAAGAAAGTCCAGGGAAGTAGTTGCTTCACTGGATCGGCATAACTACGATTGGGACCAGGTCACCTATCTGGCTCTGGGGAAAAACTTCGGTTTTCACCTAAATACTGCTGCCTTTGAGACTTTGGTAAGTGTGGTACCTCTACCAATAGTAAGAAAAATGCGTTCTGGTATCGTTCAGTTGGAGGCTTTGTTTTTTGGTCAGGCTGGTTTTCTTCAGCGGGTCACTGGTGATGCCTACTATCTTCGGCTTCAAAAAGAATATGAGTTTATAAAAAAGAAATATTCCTTCAAGCCAGGATTGATGAAAAAGGAAATGTGGAAGTATCTTCGATTGAGACCCTCAAACTTTCCTAGTTTACGAATTGCCCAATTCGTTTCAATGATGCACCTTGAGGGTTTTCGGTTCTCGGATATAAGAGAAGCGGTCACCGCCGGCCAATTTACAGAAAAAGTAGTAAAACCATCTTCATATTGGGATGACCACTACGATTTTGGCAAAAAATGGGGCGTGGGAAGGAGCACCCTGGGCTTGTCCAGCCGGGAAAACCTGGTGATTAATACTGTGGCACCGCTTCTAGTGGCTTACGCCAATTACACCGGACAACCAGAATTCCATGCACGAGCGATTGAGATGATGAAGGAAATACCGCCTGAACAGAATCGCATAGTAGCATATTGGAAAGAAAAAGGTTTTGGGGTATCTTCCGCATACTACTCGCAGGCTTTGATTGAATTGAATAATCAGTATTGTAACTTGAGAAAGTGCCTTGATTGTTTTATAGGACAATCACTGCTGGCCGGAGTTCCCAAGCCATAGCGGCCATGTTGTGGCTAAAGTATGTTTAACTTTACACTACATATCATTCTGATCACTCTGCTCAGTTGGTGGGCATTTAAGGTTTATCAAGGGTCTCCGGCCAGGCCATACTTTTGGTACGGACTTTTCGCTAAGATACTGGCTGGCGTGGGGTTTGGGTTGCTTTACAAGTTCCATTTTCAGGGAGGGGATACCTGGAGCTTTTTTGAGGCTTCAAATGTCCTGGTAGAGCGATTTTCCGGAGATCTCGCAAATTATTTCTTATGGTTGGCGGGAAATTCCTGGCCTGATCACTTAGTAAATGAAATTGGATATCAGGGTGAGCCCAGAGCCCTATTAATGATCAGAATTCTCAGTGTACTGACATTGATTACAGATGGAAATTATTGGTTATGCAGCGCTTACCTGTCATTATTTGCCTTTGGTGGATTATGGGCTTTAACCGATCGGATAACTCGTACTTACCCAGGCTCTACTAAGGCTGCAACGGCAGCGTTTATCTTCTTACCCAGTACCCTGTTTTGGAGTTCCGGAGTTTCTAAAGAAACACTTTTTATGGGTGTATTCGGTTACTTGATGGCTTGGTACTGGCCCTATTTTAAGAGACGGAATGACGGTAAATACTATTACTGGTTGTTGGCCATACCCATGGCACTGGTGCTATTCCAATTGAAATACTACTATATGGCAGTATTATTAGCGGTTTTGCTTACTACTGCAATACAAAGTCGATCAGTACCAGGAAATCAAAGTTGGCTTATGGTCCACGGTACTTGGATGGTGATTTTCTCCATCTTGATCTTTGGTGCCTCCTGGCTGCATCCCAATCTAAGATTTGATTATCTCAGCGACATGATTAAAAACAACGCCTTGGAAATTATATCCAAAACCGGTTCCAGGGGGTTGATTGTTTTTATAGAAAACACTGATCCTACCGTTTGGATGGGGATCAATCTCCCTTGGGCCATGGTTACCGGGATACTTCGTCCTAATTTGGGTGACTGGGGTTCTTGGTTGCAGAATTTAGCGATCATGGAAAATTTGTCAATCACCATTTTGATAGTTGGACGCATTAGATCACTTCATAAAGGAGACCTGCTTCCACCGGATTGGTATCCCTGTTTAGTTTATATATTAATATTGGCAGGGTTACTGACACTATCGACTCCAAACTTTGGAACATTGGTACGATACAAGGTTTCTTTCATGCCGGTATTTTTATTCCTGATACTGTATAAAAATCCATGGTGGGAAAAGTTGACTGCCAAGCTGCCGTAATATCCACCACTTGTGGATCTTGTGGCGTTGAATTAACTTTGCATTCTCTATGGTACAACCTGTATTGGTATTCGGCGCCGGTGGCTTGGGTAAATTGGCCTTGGAAATTTTCCAAGGCAACGGTGTGGTAGTCTACGGCTTTTTAGACGACAACAAATCACTACACGGTGAATTGATAGATGATGTTTCCGTTTTGGGATCTACTGATGATCAGAGGTTTTTGAAGCTTATTGGCAGTAAGTGTCAGGCCTTTGTAGCCGAAAATGATAAAAGACTCAAAATGGATCTGGTGGGGATGCTTAATGAGAAAAGAAAAGTGATGCCGGTGAATGCCATTCACCCCAACGCCTACCTATCCTCTTCTGCTTCCATGGGATACGGCAATTTGATAAGTGCCGGGGTGGTAGTGAATGCGCATGCTAGTTTGGGTAATCATGGCATCCTGCACGCTCAATGTACTATTGATTATGAAGTGAGCATGAAAGATTATGTGGAGGTTGGAGCTGGCAGTATCGTAGGATCTGAGGTTTCCATAGGGGCCGGAGTTTTTATTGGAGCCGGAGCGACTTTGGTTTCAGGAGTTACTATCGGTGACCATGCCAGAATAGGGGCAGGTTCAGTAGTGATCTCAGATGTAGCTGAAAACCAAACGCTCTTTGGAAATCCGGCCCAAAAGGTAGCCGATAAATAAATTATGCATCCATACAGTATAATATTATACTATTGCTACACCAGGATTGAAGATCCCAATAAATTCAGGGAAGCACACCATTTTTTTTGCCTTGAGCTAAATCTAAGGGGTAGAATTATTGTGGCGTCTGAAGGCCTCAACGGCACCGTTTCAGGATTAGCCGCGGACTGTCAACGGTATATGGATCACTTAAAGTCAGACAACCGTTTTACTCATATCGAGTTTAAGGTCGATCTTTCACCTGTTCATGCCTTCTTAAAATTAAACGTCAGGGTTAAACCAGAGATCGTTAACCTGGGACTGCCACATATTGATCCCAATCAGCAAACTGGAGCATACCTGGAATCCACCGAGTTCCTGGAAATGAGGGAGCAGGAAGATGTGGTGGTACTGGATGTCCGGTCCAACTATGAGCACCGACTAGGTAAATTCAAAGATGCAAAGACCCTGGACATGGAGAATTTTCGGGAATTTCCTGAAAAGTTGGCTGAGTTGCAGGAGTTGAAGGACAAAAAAATTATCACCTACTGCACCGGTGGTATAAAGTGTGAAAAAGCCAGCGCTTTCTTATTGGAAAATGGCTTTAGAAACGTATACCAATTGCATGGGGGTATCATAAAACATGGATTGGAAGCGGGTGGGGAAGACTTTGAGGGGAAGTGTTACGTTTTTGATAACCGGGTGGCGGTAGATGTAAACCGGGTAAACCCCAAAGTGATATCCAAATGCCATATTTGTCATACGGACTGCGACCGTATGGTAAACTGCGCTAACCCAACCTGCAACCTGCATGTACCACTATGTCATAAATGTGCCAAGGAATACCATGGCGCCTGTTCGAAAGAATGTAAAGAAAGCCCTCAGAAGAGGCCTTTTAAACATTCCGGGTACTACCAGAGGGACCTTAATGGCTACAATCCCTATAGAGGGATCCGGCGGGATAATAATAATTACGAAGGACGAATTACCGGGGACGAGGGTTCGTGATTCGCCCTTGGTAATTACTAATTCAATAAAATCTATATAGATAAAATGTCGCGCCGAGAACAGAATTCAAAAAATATTTTCTTTTTACTTAGGATTCTGCTAAATTCATTTTATTAATACGAATGCACTAAAATGAAACCATGAAGACTTTTAAGAACTTATTACTAATTGGAGGGGTGATTTTTATTTCCAGTTGCCTTTCATATGAAAAATATGTGGTAGAATCAGATTATAGCTATCTGGGAAAATTTAAAAGGTACCAAACCTTTGACTTTTTAAGTGATGCCAATTATAACAAAATGGAGAGTGAGCAGGACACTACTTTACGGAAGGCTATTTCTTCCAGAATGAAATTGCAGGGTTTCAAACAAGAAAATAAAAACCCCAGCCTGTTAGTAACCTACAAAGTATTTTACGATGACTTCCATTTTCAAGGTTACCAACAACCTGAATTGGAGCAATGGATCAGATATGAAGATGAGGATATGG
>QIEB01000654.1 GCA_003229495.1 Flammeovirgaceae bacterium | reverse complement strand
GGCCTTTTTTTGTTATTCATTGTCCAGGATGATATTTCACCTCCGCTCTGGCTTCCACATCCTCTCTATAATACACCACATCCTTAAATTCCATATCTGCATACCGCTGGGCCTGATCGTCAAAGTGCGGCGATTCCGGATTGTTACTCTGTCCTCCGGCCAGTAAACTTTTGGCTTTGACCCTGTTCCCAAATTCAACCACTGCCACAAAGCTGTTCCCCCTGGTACCATAAAGCTTTTTGTTATTGTTGCTATTTCGACCCCCGAAAGCAGCTAATGCACCCCAATTGCCTGAAGCCAAACCAACGGGGATACTGGGCTTGTCATCATCAAAAATTGAGTTAATGTTTCCACTTAATCTTTGAAAGCGGTTAATTTCTCCCCATGGTACTTCCCAGGTTCCGTAAAGCTGCTCCATCCGCTCCACCGCTTTCCGGAATAAATCCAACCGTTCCATAAATGGCGCATCGGTGCCGAAATAATTTAGCCGCTCCATTGCCCTACTATTAAAAGCAGCCGGAGACTGCCCCTGCTGGAAACAGAT
This sequence comes from Flammeovirgaceae bacterium, assembly GCA_003229495.1. GTDB lineage: Bacteria > Bacteroidota > Bacteroidia > Cytophagales > Cyclobacteriaceae > SZUA-3. The sequence continues at coordinate 9,083 of QIEB01000654.1, read as the reverse complement.
GGTACCATAGAAATGCGCCAAAGACATGGCAATAGACTCCTTACTAACCCTGAAGTCCCATTTCCGAAGCGCGTCCATGGGGGCTTGTAATTGAGGATCTGGAGATTGGTAAAATGCCTCTATCAGCCCGGGAATCAGAATTTCAAATCCTGGCAAATAGGGGTCATAGGCTAACTGAATTAGTTTATCAAGGGTAAATCCACTACTTCCGGTCAAAAGTCGAATGGCGTGAACCCCCCGGAAAGTTTCCCGGTCAATAGACATATAACCTGGGTACTCTTCTTTTATTGGGCTGAACCCCGCAGCAGAGGTGAAAGGTGTTGAATTGCAGTTTTGAATCCAACCATTGGATGGATTGAACACCGTTATGGCTTGATCCACGGTATGCAGGCCCTGCCAATCGGTGGTAGGATCACTTCCATCCACGGGTTTGGAATAATCAAATTTAGGATTCCTGATTGGGATGAAGTTTCCGTGATAATATCCAATATTACCCTGAGCATCGGCATATATGGTGTTATTGGAAGAATTGGTACGTGTGTTCATCATTTCCCTGAACTCACCATGACTGTTTAATTTTGTTCGCTGGTATGACTGAGCCAGGGCCTTTTGGGGTTTCCACATCATAGCGGTGGCGGTCCACCGACCGTCTACCAGATGAGTGATGGGCCCATGATGTGTGTGATAAGTAGGAAAAGTTTTTTCGGTCAGGGTCCTTTCAGCTGTGCGGTATTTCAATGACACCTTGGAAACTTCTACCGGTCGCAATTGTTCACCATATACATACATGGGTGATCCGTCCTGGTATTGGATATCTTCCACAAACTCGTCTATCACATCGGTATAAGTGGAGGTATGCATCCAGCCAGTCTTTTCGTTAAATCCCTGATAAACAAAAAACTGTCCCCAGGTCACCGCACCGTAAGCATTGAGCCCCTCCTCACTGACCACATGCACCTCTCCCCGGAAGTAGAATGATGTATGCGGATTAATCAATAACATGGTATTTCCGGATTCAGTTAAACTGCCTGAAATGGCAATACCATTAGATCCGCGTGGCTCCTCCAAAACCCCGGGCATTGCTAAATTAAAAGCTTCCACCGGCTCCATTTCCAGCTGCTGCTGATAAAACTCCCTGATACCCTCAATAGACACCCGTTCGATATCTCCCCCAATAGAGCCTTCACTGAAATACATGGGCATCCACGGTTCGAATTTAATGAGCAGTCGTGGTTGCACTTCTGGATGAGTATAAAGGTAAAAATTGATGCCATCTGCAAATGCCAGGCATAGGTCCTTTAACCATTTTGGGCAGTGTTCATAGCGTTCGATTGCCTGTGCCCTGGTCATAAATAACCTGGCCCGTAGATCGCTGTATAAAGCTTTCTCCCCTTCTACCTCAGCCAGGCGGCCGGTAGCCCATAGATAGTTTTGCTCAACTCTGGGAAAATCATCTTCACACTGGGCATATAAGAGGCCAAATACCGCATCAGCATCGGTCTTGCCATAAATATGCGGTACCCCAAAATCGTCCCTTAGAATCTCCGTATTGGCAGCGTGGGTTTCCCAACGGACAAGGTTCTCATCAATCTCAGGCGAAGAACAAGAGAAAATAATCAGTGTACTTACCACCGGAACCCATTTCAGCATAGTGCAATCATTTTGTTATTGAAATATAGCAAAATCTATGAAATTATAACTGGCTCCCGGCCTGGCAACCAATGGAAGTGTGCTAATCAGGGATTATTATTCCTTTTTGGTATCTTTATTAAATGTCCAATTCCCAAACAAATGCATCGAAGTGGGTGAAATGTTCATTGATCATCGTGCTTTTGCTAAACTGCCTCATGGTCATGGGGCAAGCCAAGCCAGGTATTTACTTAACTATGAACCTCGACCTGGAGCTTTGTGACCACAAATTGAAACTGCTTAACGCAGAGACTGTGTATTGCATTTCAGAAGAACCCATTATGGAACTTGACTCATTTGAAAAAGTTACGGATATGACGTATGATTCACTTTTTGAAATGCGTAAGTTTCGCATTATCCTAACCCCCAAAGGAGCCAAATACGTGAAAACAATGGCTGCAAAACTTCCCGGTCATCAGCTTGCCCTGGTGGTAAATGGTATTCTGGTAAGCACCATTGATCTTGAGGGATTTTATGGCGGCCGGACCATAGTAATTTGGGACCAGTTTGACAGTCAATCCATGGACTGGATTCACAGGAGTTTGGTTAAAAGTGTCACTAAGTCCTACAAGAAAAGCTAATTCTTTTAGATAAATCCGGGAATTTTGATTGATAATTTCCTATCTTAATTTGATAAATATCCGGATATCAAAACTAGATAAAACCATTAACTCTAAATACAAAATCCCATGAAATCAGTGATCATAACAGGCTCCAACCGAGGAATCGGTCTGGAAACCGCTATTGCTTTTGCCAGAGCAGGGTATAAGGTTTATGCCACCATGCGTAATACGGAGAGTGCAACTGAGCTAAATCAACGGGCTGGACAAGAATCGTTGCCAATTTCAATTCTTGAATTGGATGTCAATTCTGACGCATCAGCTAAAAATTGTATCGAATCTATCCTTCAGGAAAATGGCCCTGTCGATGTTTTAGTAAACAATGCAGGCATTGAGCGTCGCGGCTCTGTTGAAGAAACAGACCTATCCGTGTATGAAGCGGTAATGAACACCAATTATCTTGGGCCCATACGTTGTGCTCAGGCAGTTATACCAAAAATGCGAGCCGAGGGTAGTGGCTGCATTATTAATGTTACCAGTGTCGCAGGCCGGATACCGCTGGCGCCTTTTGGCCCTTACAATGCATCTAAGTATGCCCTGGAAGCATTGAGCGAGACCATGGCAATGGAGTTGAAGCCATACAACATTAAGGTGGCAATAGTTGAGCCCGGAATTATAGATACTGATATGGCACGAGGTATTCAGGATGGTAGCAGCGAATCTCACTATCCTAATCTTCGGCGAATAGCCGATATGTTTGCCACTTCGCTGAAAAATCCAGTACCACCTACTATAGTAGCGGATAAAATCCTTGAGATTGCTGAAAATGACACCAACCAGCTGCGACACCCCGTGGGGCCTGATGCCATACCATTTCTGGAGTGGAGAGCGTCAATGACAGATGAGGAATGGGTAGACTGGCATGCTGTAGATGATGATACCTGGTATGAAGCTTTGGCCCGTGACGTGGGAATGGACGCACGCTCGAAGGTATAGTGTAGGGACGAAGGTGTAAGGGTTGTAAGGTGTTAGGGACTTGAAATCAATCAGTCTTTGACCATAGTACCAAGGTAGGAAGGTATAAATTATGAGTGATAAGTGATAAGTTTTTTGGCCCGGTGAACCGTACAAAAAATGTTAAAACTTGCCAAATTTAAGTGACAGCCCCCCGCTGAATCCACTGAGGTCGCCATCGCTAACAGTGCTAAAGTCACTCTCCCGCACCAGACGGTAGCTGGCGCCTACTCCTACCTTGAAAAAACGAGTGATATTGACCTCCACTTCCAATCCCGGTTCCACTACAAAGAAGGCGGAATTTTCTCCAAATGTTCCAAAGCCATAGGAGCGATTGAAACTATCAGTTACTTCCATTCCTCCTGCTCCGATTAACACTGGGGTATAAATATGGACCACCTCCTTTGGTGAAAAGATACCTCCCAGTATCAATCCTCCATAACCTCCGTACATATATAGCTCATCGAATTTCTCACTGTCTTTAACAATAAAGTTCGAAGTTAGTCCATAGCCACTCAGCCCAATTACAAAGTGATTGTTAAGGATAATTCCTCCATGGGCACCCATTAATAGTCCCAAATCACCCTTGAATTCTGTCATACGCATATCCAGAGATCCAAATCCCCTGACTTTAGCGCCGTCGCCCAACAGCGTTTTCATCGGTTTTACGGGTATTTCCTGTTCGTATTGTGCTAAGGCTGCTTGAGTAAAGCAAAATGAGATAAGTAGTGTAAATACAATATTTTTCATGTTTTAATGGTTTATGGTTGCTTAGTTTTTAATTTTTCTCGTGATATGATTGAGCGTCAAAAGGGGCAAAATTAACTCGGACTTTCCCGCTTTGAGCATTGATGTTTACTTCTCCCGGAGCACTTTTATGGACCCCTAAATATCCGGTAGAACGGATGAATTTTTCGGTGCCGTCCGTATAAACCTGTTTGAGACCATGATTTTCGGGCAAATCAAATTTTCCCTCCTTGGCTACAATTATGGTATTGAAATAAGCCATATACTCAAATGTAAGGTCCATATCGGTTGATTTACCGCGTACCAGGACTTCAGAAAAGTCATCATCTACTCTCTCAAGTGTAAGCGTGCCGTAATTAGTCTCAAGATCTAATAGTTGTTCTATATTTTTTAATCTGATTTTGGAAAAGCTACTACGTCCTTCCATGTGGCCCACCTCCGATATGGAAATTTTATCTGTACGCGATACCAAACGTAATTTATTCACCGATCTTAGGTAAATAGTAGATGAGTTGCTTTGTAATGTAAGATTGTTAGCGGCTTCCAGATTCAATTCAGAGGATTTCAATGATATATTCCCGTGCAGTATAGAGCTAATATCTGCCTCACAGAACCTCAGGTTCAAGTCAACTTCCCCAGTTAAGTCTTCCGTTTTCAGATTCCCGTTGCTGATATCTAATCGGGTAGTTGCTAAACGCTCCGCCACATAGACATCGCCATATTTGTTGTACAACTCCAGATCCAGGTATTCAGGTATATAGACATGGTAATCAATGGTCAATTGATCTTTGCTAAATAGGGTTTGGGAATAACCACTTAATTCGTTCCAAAAATCCTTTAGCCAACCATCGGATTTATCAAGTTGTGTGAAAACCACTACCCCATTGGTAACAGAATTGAACTGGATATCAGTACGTTGCATTAATCGTTCTGCGGCATCATCATTTTTTCCCATTGCTGTAATAGTAATAGCTATGGCCATAGAATCTTTACTCCAGGTATCAATGATCATATCTCCATATTTATTGTGAAGTTCCAGCTTCCATCCAACAGAAACCTTATAGCCTTTGGTAATGGTCTTAGTTAGCTTAGCCTCATCTTTCGCAAGGCACTGGATCCCAATCACCATCAAGAATAATAGTACCCAAAAATTATATACCCAATCCCTCAACTGTTTCATCCTCTTTATTTTCTATTTCATCTAATATTTGATCTAGAATTTCCAATTTGGCGCGATAGTTTTCAATCATTGCCTGAACTACCTCCTCGTTATCGACTTTCTCCTTAAGATCTCTCTTTAATTCCGCGTAGGCCTGGTCCAACAAATCCAGATCTTCCCATATCAGGTCATCGACCTCATCATGATTTTCATTTACTATTTCCAGTTTTGTGGCAATAATGGTGTAGTAGTGATTCTCTGCCTCACGTAATTCAAGCGGTAACCTTCCTTGTTGTTGATGTATCAGCACCCCTGTTGCACTAAATGCTAGGATCACAAGAGCCGCAGCTACCTTTACCCAACTTTGCCACAATGGTCTAACTGGTTGCTCAATCCCTTTTTGGATTTCCATCCACATTTCCTGGGAATCTTGTTGGTACGATTCAAAGTCCACCCTGTTTTCTTCCACAAAATTCTTAAACAGATCTTCAGTCATCAGATTGGGTTTGCCTTTAAAATTTGCCTTATCTTACTTTTAGCCTTGCTGTACTGAGCTTTGGAAGCCGACTCTGAAATGGATAATATTTCCGCAATCTCCTTATGGTCATATCCTTCGAATACATAGAGGTTCAAAACTGTACGGCAACCCACGGAGATTCGGTCTAATGCCTTCTTGATTCGCTCTACCTGAAACTGAACCTCTTCCTGATCCTCATGTTCTTCCTGAGGTGTTTCGATCTCTTCGTTCATTAGTTCAATCATATTCCGGTTTTTCTTCAGTGCATTCAAACAGTGATTGACTACAATTCGTTTTAACCATGCCGGGAATAACTCCTCCTTTTGCAGCTTGCCAAGCTTTGAAAATGCCTGGATAAATGATTCCTGTAATATATCCTTAGCATCTTCATCATTACCCATCATTCTTCTACAAATATTGTACATGGCCTCTGCGTATAGATTGTACAATTGATGCTGGGCTTTCCGGTCCCCCCCCTGACTTCTATTGATCAGGTATTTATGTAAGCTAAACGCTCCGGACTCCAACCTCATAGTTAATTACTGCTAGAAAGACACCTTTGGAATAAAAGGGTTTCCAATTTGGAAAATTATTTTTAATTAATTTGCTGATAATGCCGCTAAGGCTCTTTCAATAGTGATAAAAATTTTACTGTGAAAACTAGTATCGAAAAGATTTACCGGAAAATAGTCAACCACCTGAAACAGACACCTTTGACAAACAGTGTATCACTTGGGAAAATAGTGGGTTGCAGGTTGTTCTTAAAAATGGAAAATGAGCAAATCACTGGTTCCTTCAAGCTCAGGGGTGTTCTAAGTAAATTTTCGGAATTAGCAGAGAGTGAAACTGAATTAAACCAGGTGGTGGCGGCATCAACCGGCAACCATGCTTTAGCTGTATGCCATGCGGCCAAGGCATACGATTGTGTGCCGATTATTTTTGTTCCCGAAACCATTTCCAAATCAAAACTTTCCAAACTGGAGGTTTATAGCGCTCAAATCTATCAAGAAGGAGCGCAAAGTGGCGAAACTGAGCAGATTGCCATCAACTGGGCAAAAACTAATAATCTACCATTGATACACCCTTATAACGATCCTGCGGTAATTTCCGGCCAGGGAACCATCGGTCTGGAACTGAATAAACAAACAAAACACCTGGATCAGGTATTCGTACCAGTAGGAGGCGGCGGTTTAATTTCAGGTATCGCAGGCTATCTGAAAGAAGCATGCCCATCAATTCGGATTGTAGGTGTTCAACCAAAAAACGCCAGTGAAATGGCACAATCAATTGACAAAGGAATTATTGTGCCACCTTCTACCGTTCATACTATTTCTGATGGAACTGCTGGAGGGTTGGACCCGGAAACTGTCACCTATGACCATTGCAAGGACCTGGTGGACGAGTTTGTACTGGTTGAGGAAGAGGAAATTGTTAATGCACTGCGTTTGATGGACCACCATCTGGGGATAAAAGTAGAACCATCTGCGGGATTGGCATTGGCTGGAATAATAAAATCCCGTGATGGAGTGGCCGGAAAGACTTGCGCGGCCATCGTTTGTGGAGGAAATATCGATGAGAGTGACTACCGCCGGTTACTTAGTAATTTCAGTTAATATGGCCTGCTATGGCCACGGAAACGGCTGGATATACAATTGCTCACCAATTTCATTCAAATGCTCAATTGTTCGACATTCAAATGTTCTATTGCTCCCATGTTCTATTGTTCCCATGCTCAATTGTTCAAATGCTCAATTATTCAATTGTTCAATTGTTCCCAAAGCCCTCTGCTCTTATTCCATCTTAATACCCGTCCGGGGTTTGCCTCCGGGCTCCACATGCTCTTTGAGGTATTTGGTCAGCAATCCAAAAAGGTGGCGGCTGGTATTCTTCCCCTCCCTGATAGCATGGGTACGGTTTGGATATGCAAACATCTCAAACTGCTTGTTGTGCCTGATTAGCTCATTGACTAAAACCTCACTGTTTTGATAGTGCACATTGTCATCACCGGTACCGTGCACCAGCAAGAGATTCCCTTCCAAATTTGCCGCATAGGTAACCGGTGATCCTCGAATGAAGTCCTCTTTGGTTTCCCAGGGAACACCCATGTATCTTTCCTGGTAAATATTGTCGTAAAGCAATTGGTTGGCAACAGGAGCAACAGACATACCGGTTTGATAGATCTCGGGGTGATGAAACAGCAGGTTCAGGGTCATGGATCCGCCTCCACTCCACCCCCATACACTGACCCGTTCTTTATCAACGAAATCCTGCTTGAGAATTTCTTTGGCGCCCATGGCCTGGTCTTCAACATTGAGTATGCCGATATTCCTGAAAAGAGCTTTTCGCCAATCACGGCCTTTGGGACTGGGGCTGCCCCGGTTGTCCATGGTAACCACAATATATCCCTGCTGCGCCAACATCATGTGCCACAGGGTACGGGTACCTCCCCATTGGTCCCGGGCAGTTTGTCTGGCGGGCTCCCCATAAACATAAAATATGATGGGGTATTTTTTGCTCTTGTCAAAATCCGTGGGAAGGATCATATATCCATCCATATTTACTCCAGTTTCAGTAGTTATATTGAAGAACTCAAAAGGGTTTTTATCCAGAGCTTCCAGATTGTCTTTGAAATTGGTGTTGGCCGCCAGAATTCGCAGGGATTTATGTCCTGGTAATGTAACCAGGTCAATCACCGGTGGTGTATTGGTTGTTGAGTAGGTGTGAAAGGCGTATTTACCTCCTGGGGCCATCTGATAGCTGTGATCGCCCGGTTGGTCGGTTGGGGACAACCTTTGAGGTTTGCCGCTTCCCTTCAATTTCATCCGGTACAGGTATCGTTGGGTAGGATTGTCCGGTGAGGCGATGAAATAAACATAACCGTTCTCGTCGTCTATAAGCTCAATGCTGACTACATCGAAGTCACCACTGGTTACGGCTCTATCTTCGGTACCATCCAACCTAACCCGATAAAAATGTTTCCAGCCACTTTTTTCGCTGATCCAGCTAAATTCCTTTCCATGGTTAAGCCATATCCAATCATCGATGGCCCGTACCCATGCGTCATCCCTATCTGTATAAATGTTCTCTATGGAGTTATCGGCCACTGAAAATGCCCAAATCCGGTTGGTATTTTGCTTTCTGGGGATTTGCTGAATTAGCACAGTTTTTGAGTCAGGAGACCACATCATTCTGGGAAGGTAATTTTGCTTGCTGTCCCCTGGCACCGGGATCCATTGCGTCTCTCCCCCTTTAGCGCTGATCACCCAAAGGCGACAGCTGCTGGGATCTTCTCCAACTTTTGGATACTGTACAGGAACATTGTATGAATAAATGGAATCAGTAGTGTTGATCATTAAGAAGTCCCTGATCTCAGAGGCGTCCAGTTGCCAATACGCTA
>QIEB01000092.1 GCA_003229495.1 Flammeovirgaceae bacterium | reverse complement strand
GGAGAATGTGCGTGACAGCCTGCCCTTATAAAAAGTCTTACTATAACTGGCATACCGGTAAATCTGAAAAATGTATTTTATGTTATCCACGCATAGAAGCTGGATATGCACCGGCGTGTATGCATTCCTGTGTGGGTAGGATCCGGTATTTAGGAGTTATGCTCTATGACGCCGATCAAATCCATGATGCCGCTGCCGATGATACCAGCAATTTGGTTGACCGTCAATTGAGTATTATCCTCGACCCTCACGATCCCGCGGTTATTGCTGCCGCTCAAGAAAACGGTATGGCTGACTCAACCATAAAGGCTGCGCAATATTCACCCACTTACAAATTTGTAAAGGAGTGGGGTCTGGCGTTGCCATTGCATCCGGAGTTTAGAACCTTGCCTATGTTATTCTATGTGCCGCCTTTACTTCCGGTAATGGCTTCACTGAAAGAAGTCGATAATCAGGCACAATCTGAAAAGATGAACCCGATAGCCAAATATTGGAATGATAACTGGCTGTACGATACAAGTACGGCGGAATTATGGGGAACAATTGAGCAAGCAAGGTTCCCGCTGCAATACCTGGCGAGCTTATTTAGTGCTGGTGACGAAGAAAAAGTGAAGCATGTCCTGAAAAAATTGATGGCAGTACGGATTTACCGTCGGGACAAGACCGTAGGTGATATTGATAAGAGTAAGGTGAAAGCCGTTATGAAAGACACAGGTCTTACAGCTGAAGAGGCAGAAGAGATTTATTACCTGACTTCATTGGCAAAGTTTGATGATCGCTTTGTGATACCCGCTGCACACAGGGAGCAATCCATTGAAATGCTGGAATTCACTGGTGATACCAAAGGAAGCATTGGATTTGGTTTTAAGGAAACCGCAACTAGAGGACTATAGTCAACCCCACATGATCAATAACAAAACCATGCAAAACAAATTAAAAAGTTTGAATCACTACTCGCTGTTGTCCAACCTAATCGACTATCCTAAAGCAGGATTTACCGGCATGGTGCAAAAAATTCAGTTGTTTTTGAATAAGCACTATCCTGAATCGGGTAGAATCCTGGAAGATTTTACCCGGTTTTCAGAATGTGCCAGCTTCGAGGAGATCCAGGAATTGTACACCAGGTCTTTTGAGGTCCAGGCCATCACCACATTGGATCTGGGATATCTACTTTTTGGAGATGATTACAAAAGAGCGGAACTGCTGGTAAATCTGAGCAGAGAGCACCGCCAAGTGGGCAATGATTGTGGTTTGGAGTTGTCAGATCACTTGCCTAATGTCTTGAGACTGTTGCCATTATTGAAAGACGAAGAACTAAAGGACGATCTCGTCCAAAAATTGATTTATTCAGGGTTAAAAAAAATGACCAGGGAATTTGATGCAGGGAACCTGAGGAAGAAAAATGAGGTGTATATCAGGCATCATAAAACCTTGATTTCCATTTCGGAGCAATATGGGACCGTCTACCGCAAACCATTATTGGTTTTACAATTAGTAATTGAACAAGATTTTAACATTGAAACAACTCCAGCTAAAAAAACCTCAGACTTTCTGGGCTCAATTGAATCGGAGATGAATATAGAAGGTTAGTAATAATGAAAACATTCAAAATTTCACAGTTATGAGTGGCTTTAATAATTTTTTCCTGATAGCACTTCCCTACCTTGCCGTGGTAATATTCCTAATTGGCACAATTTACAGGTACCGGTATGTAAAATTCAAAATCTCTTCATTATCATCCGGGTTTTTAGAAACAAAAAAATTGTTCTGGGGAGCAGTTCCATTTCACTGGGGAATGATGTTTCTGTTTTTCGGTCACCTGTTTGCATTTATTATACCTGAAGGAGTACTGGCCTGGAACAGTGAACCACTTCGTCTGCTCATCCTTGAGGTAACTGCTTTCATTTTTGGCTTAAGCATGTTGTTGGGTCTGGTAAACTTTTTGTACCGAAGATGGACAGATAATCGAGTCCGTGCGGTAACCACTGTGATGGACATTGCTGTGGAGGTTTTAATCTTGGCTGAGGTAATCATGGGGCTTTGGATTGCTTATGATTACAGGTGGGGCTCATCCTGGTTTGCCGCTTCATTAACTCCCTATCTTAGGTCAATTTTCATGCTGGACCCACAAATTGATGCAGTAGCAGCAATGCCGTTGTTGATCAGACTTCACATTATCACTTTTTACTTTATTATCCTTTTGTTTCCCTTTTCCAGGCTTATGCATGCTTTGGTGGCACCAATAGATTATCTATGGAGACCCTATCAGCGAGTAATATGGAATTGGGATAAAGACAAAATTAGAAGCCCGGAAACTAAATGGTCAATAAACAAACCAAAGAATACTTAGACCGACCATTAAATTTAAAAAATGGAGCAAGCCATTACTCCGCAAGCGCATAAAATGTTATTCTTTAATACCCTGGCATTTACCATTTGCTTTGGGTGTTGGATGCTCAATGGGGTGCTGGTCACGTTCCTGGTAGATAACCAGGTATTTGATTGGGGTCCCGTGGAAATCGGATGGCTTTTGGGTATTCCGGTTTTAACCGGATCGGTCTTCAGGCTTCCCGCAGGAATGCTTACCGATAAGTTTGGAGGAAAACCAGTGTACGGGCTGTTGCTGCTTCTTTGTGCTATCCCCATGTATTTTCTTTCTTATGCCAATAGTTTTACGGAATTTGCTTTAGCGAGTTTTGGTTTTGGATTGACCGGTGTGAGCTTTGCCATTGGAATCGCCTATACCTCTGTCTGGTACCCCAGACATTGGCAAGGAAGAGCACTTGGGATATTTGGCGCAGGAAATGCCGGGGCTGCTCTGACCACCCTTTTTGCGCCGACACTGCTAAACAACCTAACTGATAACGGCGCAAATATCGATGGCTGGCGTACTTTACCGGTAATTTATGCAATTGCCCTGGTGATAATGGGCATAATATTTCTGGCTTTTACTACCAATAAAAAACCTGCCTCCAGCAAGAAAACTATTAAAGAATTATTTATTCCTCTAAGAAATCTACGGGTATGGAGGTTTGGATTATACTACTTTCTGGTGTTTGGATGTTTCGTGGCCTTTTCACAGTGGCTGGTTCCCTATTTTGTAAATGTATATTATCTGCCTCTGGTTACTGCAGGCATATTTGCTGCCTTGTTTAGCTTTCCATCAGGAGTGATCCGGGCCCTGGGAGGTTGGCTATCAGACAAATTCGGAGCACGCAGTGTGATGTATTGGATTTTAGGCTCGTCGTTGATTATTAGTTTTTTACTGGTGGTACCAAAAATGGAAATTTATTCGACGGGGAAAGGAATTATGTCTAAGGCCAATGGAACAGTTACCGAGGTTTCTGATACCTTGATAACCGTTGGAAATAACAGTTACCCACTTAATGCAAAGGGTGAGGGTCTAACAAATGTAGATGATAGAGTATTGATATGGCCCAAAAAGGAAATCTGGCAGGAGTCTGTAATAAGTTTGGGAGAAGAGGTATCAAAAAAGCAGCTTTTGGCAAAAGGAGTTACCCGAATATATTTTCAAGCCAACGTTTGGGTATTTGCCGTTTTGGTGATCCTAATAGGAAGCATTTGGGGAATTGGCAAAGCGGCAGTTTATAAACATATACCTGATTATTTTCCCGAAGAAGTTGGTGTTGTTGGAGGCATGGTAGGTGTATTGGGAGGATTAGGTGGATTTTTCTGCCCAATAATTTTTGGATATCTGCTGGAAGGTACCGGATTATGGACCAGCTGCTGGATGTTTATGTTTTTACTGTCCGCTATATGCCTGATTTGGATGAATAGGGTGGTACAAAGAAAAATGCATAAAGAAGTACCCGAGTTAATGAAAGATTTCGAGGGTTAATTTATGAGGTTCAATAGAAAAATGATATGGTAAACATTGATACCTGGAAGGTAGAAGATCAGCAATTTTGGGATACCAAAGGGAAGAAAATCGCCAACAAAAACCTCTGGATATCCATCCCTGCTTTGTTGCTGGCATTTGCAGTTTGGATCATGTGGAGCATTATAGCCACCAAATTGAAAGAATTTGGATTTAATTTCGGGCTTATAACTCCGGAAATGTCCCAGGTGGATATCACTGCTAAACTGAAGGAGATTAACAGTTTATATTATACACTTCCTGCTATTGCAGGGTTGGCAGGTGCAACTTTGCGGATTCCCAACTCATTTCTTATTGCTATTGGAGGGGGCAGGAATGTGATATTTATCTCCACCGCCTTGCTTTTGATTCCCGCTGTCGGCGTTGGGTTTGCTTTGCAAGACTTGAATACTTCATACCTTACATTTGCCATTTTTGCTGCTCTTTCCGGGTTTGGAGGAGGGAATTTCGCTTCCTCAATGAGTAATATAAGTTACTTTTTCCCTAAGCGTGTTCAGGGAACTTCTCTGGGCCTCAATGCTGGATTAGGAAACCTGGGTGTTGGTATCATGCAAAAATTAATACCCTGGGTGGTAGGTATATTTTTATTCGTTGCGTTCGATAAAGAAGGCAATGAAATAAGTAAAGTGGCCCTGGCAGGAGTACAAAATGCGGGCTGGGTTTGGGTGCCTCTACTTTCTTTATCAGCCATCGCGGCATTTGTGGGGATGAATAACATAATCACCGGTACGCCTAAATTGCCAAATACCCTCACTGGAATTGGAAAAACTCTTTATTTGATAATAATTGGACTTCTAGGGGCAGGTCTAGGCGCATACCTGTTGGTTGGGATTAATTTGAATATGTGGATAGTGCTACCAATAGTAATCGTAACTACCGTATTACTTATGAAGTATGCTACCCCGGGAGAGATCAAAGAAAGCTTGGAAAAGCAGTTTTCCATATTTAATAACAAGCACAATTGGATCATGACCATTATTTATACCATGACCTTTGGGTCATTTATTGGATTTTCAGCAGCTTTTCCCAAGTTATGCCAAGATGTGTTTGTGTACTCGGACCCCAGTAATCCTGAATATGTGAATCCAAATGCCCCCAACTTCCTTGCCTGGGTCTTTATTGGTCCGGTTTTGGGTGCCCTAATCAGACCGGTGGGAGGGTGGCTATCGGATAAGGTAAAAAGCGGATCCACGGTGACTCACTACTCAACCATTGCACAGGTTATTGCAACTTTGCTGGTTGCGTATTTTATTAGTCAAGCCAAAGAAAGTCCAACTCCGGAACAATATTGGGTGCCCTTTTTCATTTGTTTCATGATCCTGTTTATTACTACAGGGATTGGAAACGGATCAACCTTTAGGAGCATCCCCTATATCTTTAGTAAAGAACTAGCAGGTCCGGTGCTAGGCTGGACTTCAGCCATTGCGGCATACGGTGCCTTTATTATCCCTAAAGTATTTGGACAACAAATTCAGGCAGGTACTCCTGAATATGCACTATATGCATTTGCAGTATATTACGTTTTCTGTTTGATCTTAAACTGGTGGTACTACGACAGAAGGGGATCAGGAATTGACTGTTAGTGAAAATATTATCTTGAAACAGAAAATTCATCTATTTACCGTAGTGTTAATATCAGCTTTGTCTGTTGATGTTCAAGCCCAAATATCCCTCACCGGTCAATATATTCCAAGGTCTGAATTTAGGCATGGTTATGGTACCCTGGCATCTTCTTCCCAGGATCCGGCCTTTTTTATCTCGCAAAGGACCCGCCTAATATTCACTTATACAACTTCCAAATATAGGTTTGGAGTATCCGCGCAAGATGTTAGAACCTGGGGAAGTCAATCACAGCTTAATATAAGTGATAACCTTTTATCAATTCACGAAGCCTGGGGTCAGATATTCTTTAAAAAGAATCTTTCATTAAAAATTGGAAGACAAGAGCTGGTGTATGATGATCACCGTATATTGGGGAATGTAGACTGGACTTTGCAGGCGAGAAGCCACGACGTGGCCTTGCTAAAGTACACAGGAAACAAGCTGCAAGTGGATGTGGGAGCCGCCTATAATCAAGATAAAGAGAAGATAGACAATAATGTATATACGGTTCCAAAAAGTTATAAGACGCTTCAATTTATATGGTTGCACAATAAATTCAGTGAAAATCTGAACCTTAGCGTACTGTTTTTGAATAATGGCATTCAAACCTCTAGTGTCTCACCGGGAGGAGTTACTGAATACCAAACCATGTTTAGTCAAACTTCCGGGGCACGGGTGGTCTACGCCAGGTACCCGTGGCGTTTTAATGGCTCGTTTTATTTTCAATCGGGGAAAGACAGTAAGGGAAGAACATTAAGTGCTACTAACTTCGCTGCCAACCTTTCTTACCTCGGAATTAACAGGCTTACATTTACAGGCGGGGTAGAATTGTTGTCGGGTACCAGTCAAACGGATCCCGATGAAAATAAGAACCGTTCATTTAACCCGCTATATGGGACCAATCATAAATTCAATGGTTCTATGGATTATTTTTATGTGGGCAACCACCTGAATAGTGTGGGATTACAAGATATTATATTAAAGACAATGTACAAATCAGGCAAGCACTCGATTGCAGCCGCTGCACACTTTTTTAGCTCAGATGAAAATATTATTGATTCAACTGAATACCAGTCAAGTGGGAATATTATTGCCAAGGATAAATTTTTAGGAACAGAAATTGATCTTACTTATAACTATTTTCATTCGAAAGAAGTGTTACTGGAATTTGGCTATTCTCAAATGTTGGCAACCAGCTCAATGGTTGAAATAAAGGGAGGTGATAAGCAGGCAAACAACTATTGGATGTACTTAATGTTGAAATTAACACCTGTTTTGGTAAAAAAAGATAAGAAAAAAAATAAAATAGAATTAAATCCTGATCTTTAGATAATGATTGACTTTAAAAAACTTAAGCAAGAGGATCCCATTAAAAGGATGGTTGAAAAACAGTCTGGACTAGAGGAATTATCCCCTATGGATCCGCCAGATGCCTTCAAACCACCAACCGATGAAGCCGTTCCATATGAAGAATTAAATCAATTTTTGCAAAAATTGATGGATGAGCATAAGTTGTTTGCCTCCGAGTTGGGTGAATTTGAAAAGACCTTGATTGAATTTAAGAAGAACGGATGGAAGCTGAATGGAGAAATCGAACAAAAATTTTCAAAGTTCTTTGAATTAATGGACAACCAGATGGTCAAGCATCATTTGAAGGAAGAAAAGATACTCTTTCCTTTGCTACAAAAAAGATTGATCGAAAATGATGAGCACAGCCAGGGCCGGTTCCCTAAAACTGCCATTGATATGCTCGAGGACGACCATTTAAAGATTATGCAGCATATGACTCTGATGTTTAATTTTTTAGGATTGGCCCCGCGTCTCCCGGACCTGCAATCCGCAATACTTACCTTCGATGTAGCTACTGAGCAGGGTTTTGCTTTGATTGAACTTTTGAAGTTGCATATATTTCGTGAAGAAAATGTGGTTTTCCCAAAGGCACATAAATATATATCTGGGAATGAATGGGATACTATGATAAAGCAATTTGAGGCTTATGATCAATACTAGAATTAGATATTATTAGTATGCTCAATTTCCTCTCCATCAGAAAATATTGTTTTTTCAATTAGTACTCCCTGTGTATCATACCACTGCTGTAAACCGTGCAACTTGTCATTTTTGTAGTTGCCGGACTGTTTGAGATTTCCATTCCTGAACCAACTAATATATGTACCATTAAGCATATCATTGGAGTACAGGCCCATACTTTTCATTTGTCCGTTGTGGTACCAGGTGTTCCAGATTCCATTTCGTTTTCCGTCAGCAAATGCACCCTCCATCATCTTTTGACCATTCTCAAACCACCAGGTCCAGACTCCCTCCGGTTTCCCATTCTTGTAAAGCCCTGCAGATTTTTGTTGCCCTCCGGGATAAGTCTGTGGAAGTTGATGCCTGGTGTATTTCAGGTGAATAAAAATCAATAAAAGTACAAATACAGCTACTTTTAAATAATTGAAAAGCTGTTCCCTGCTTATTCTCATGAGAAATAAACTCCTTTTCGGCTCAGGTGATATTTTGGACGGTTAAAGTTACAATTTCTGAAATTTAAATATGTGCAGTATATATGGAAAAAGAACATCTATTGTCTCTTTAGCGCCTCTGGACGACCCGGGTATTACTAAAATAAGGCATTTTCCTCTAATACCCGCAACTCCTCTGGATAACATAGCATAAGGGGTTCTGTCCTGCCCATAGTTTCTTGCTGCTTCGGAAATGCCAGGAATCACTTTATCAAGCAGGGGCTTAACTATCTCTGGAGTATGATCTTTTTGGAGCAGGCCTGTTCCTCCGGCAACAATCAGAATGTTTACCATTGGGCATATTTCCAGGATCTTTTTTCTGATGACTTTTTCATCGTTAGGCAGCACCTCATGATTGGCTACCGTAAGATTGCATTTAATCAATTTATCTTTAACTATTTCTCCGGACTTATTCTCTTTTTGCCCTTTTAATATAGCATCTGAACAAATTAAAATTGCTGCAGACAGCCCTTTTCCATTACTGTCATGATGCGGGGATTTGCCTCCTTTGGTATCAACCACTTTTACTGAACTGATTTCAACAGAATCATCAAGCGACTTTAAAAGATCATAGAGAGTAATAGCAACCACTGATGCCGCATAAATAGCTTCGATGGCAACTCCGGTTTTGTATACGGTGCTTACTGTAACTTCACAATGGATCTCATGATCCATTATTTTATATATAATTTCAACATTTTCAATAGGAACATTATGGCAGTTAGGGATTACATTCCCGGTTTGTTTTGCCGCCAGAATTCCTGCGGTCCTGGATATTTCTAATACATCACCCTTCGGAATAGCATTCTTTTTAATATTTTCAATTATTTTAGTCTCACTTACCCTTACTACAGCACATGCTTTGGTTTGTCGATAGACTGATATATGTGAAGTAATATCCATCATGGCATTTTGGGAATGTGGCTAAAAATTTAGGGGCATATTACCTGCTTTATTTGATCATATTCATGATTATTTACAATACCCATCATGACAAAAATCATGATTTATTTTTGACATCCTGGTGATCATAGTTGAAATTGTACCGGATAATTATTATGTTTTAGTAACCAATCAAAACTTTAGATCACCATGATTCCCTTAAAAAGCCACTATATCCGTACTATTAATATCCTGAATATTTACCTTTTCACAATGCTCATATTGTTCAGTTGTGGTCAGAGATCTGATCAGACTGCAAATGCAGGGGCACAAGAAAACCTTGAGCAAGCTAAACCGGAACAACCTGGATTGGTGGATATAAAGGCCGTAGGTCTGACGCTTGAAGCACCGGATGTAATACCTTCCGGCTGGACCACCTTCAGATTAAGCAACCAAACAGATATGATCCATTTTGGATACATATACCGGGTGCCGGAAGGGAAGGGAGTTGAAGACCATAAAGTGATGGCTGCCATTTTTCAAAACTTTATGGACGATTTTAATAAGAAGCCACGCAGCGCGCCCGATGCAGGGGTTGAAATTCCAGGGTGGTTTTCTAAAGCAGTAAGTAACGGTGGCCCCGGACTGATTTCACCAAGGGAAGTAGCAGAAACTACCGTGTTTGTGGAGCCAGGTACTTATTTCATAGAATGCTATGTAAAGACTAATGGTG
>QIEB01000278.1 GCA_003229495.1 Flammeovirgaceae bacterium | reverse complement strand
ATTATTTGGAGATTAAGCGGGCCAGAATATTGGCATTGATGAAAGGCAAGAACCTATATGAGATGGGCAATGATGGAGAACCTGCCTGGAGGAAGATAGAAATCGTCAAAGAAAAGGCTTCCGTTCTTTTTCATTTTAGGCGCAACCATGATAATACTCATTACTTTCCTACCATCAAGTGCCAAAATGAAAAAGTAGATTTTCAATATCAGAATGCATTCATAATTTGCAAATTGTTCAGTTTTGAGAAGAATGTTAATGGAAAGAAACTGAGACCATTTCTGAATAAGAAATTTATTGTTATACCAAAACAGGTTGAGGAAACCTACTATAGAAAGTTCGTGGCCCCGTTAATTGCAGGCTACGATGTGTATGCCAAGGGATTTGAAATTCAAAGTGACCATTTTCCCATCCGGCCAATTTTGACTTTCTCGCAACTAGCGCATACCAAGTCCAATGGCAGCACTGACAACTATTCCCAAAATAGGTCGAAGGGACATTCCAGAAATGGCTCGGACCGGTTGATGTTCGAACTTTCCTTTAGTTATGGTCCTTACAACTACCGGGCGGACAAGATACGTTCCATAAGTGTGAACCTGGAGCGGATCGGTGACGAATATCTATTTCACCGGGTAAACAGGGCGGTACTTCGTGAAAAAGAGTATCTAGGGTCACTTAATAATTTGGGAATGCCCTTAAAACACGGCTTCACTACTATGTATAAGCCCGAAGCATTCTCATGGTTGCAGGAAAACAAGGAGCCACTGGAAGAACTGGGATTCACAGTTCGTCAAACACAGTTGGATAATAAAAGATATTTTCTTGGAAGGTCCTCAATAAGCATTGATGTAACAGAAAACATTGATTGGTTCGATATACACACCGTGGTAAAATTTGGTGAATACCAGATATCTTTTCTTAAACTCAGGAAATTGATATTGGCCAAAAAGAATGAAGTTTTGCTTCCAAACGGAGAAATAGGCGTTATTCCGGAACATTGGTTCAAAGAGTATTCGGAACTCTTTGCATTTATGGAGGAAAAGGACCAAACCTCTGAAATGAAGTTGAAGAAACACCATTTAGCATTGGTGCAGGAATTGGGAAAAGCAGAGCTGGCTGCTGTCAGCATGAGCAAAAAACTGGAAGGATTAAGGAAATTTGATCAAATTGAGGATTCTCCTTTACCAGAAGCATTTATAGGAGACCTACGACCTTATCAAAAGGCCGGATACAATTGGTTGCTGTTTCTCAACAAATTTAATTTCGGTGGATGTCTGGCAGACGATATGGGGCTGGGGAAGACCGTTCAAACACTGGCAATATTGCAATGTCAAAAGGAAATGGCTCATAGCGGAGCCAGTTTGCTGGTGATGCCTACCTCTTTGATCTATAACTGGCAGCTGGAAGCGCAGAAATTCACCCCGAACTTAAAAGTCTTTATATATTCTGGTACTAATCGCATCAAGGATATCTCACAATTTAATGGATATGACCTGATACTAACTTCCTATGGCATTACCAGACTGGACATCGAAACACTTAGGAACTATCGCTTCAACTATATTATTCTGGATGAAAGTCAGGCCATCAAAAACCCCAATTCCCACATAGCCAAAGCGGTAAAGAAGCTGAATTCCAGGTATCGTTTGATACTAACTGGTACGCCGCTGGAAAATAGCACCTTAGATCTATGGTCCCAGATGACCTTTATCAATCCTGGTTTATTGGGAAATCAAAGCTACTTTAAATCAGAATTCCAGAAGCCAATTGAGAAGAAACAAGACAATGAAAAAACCCAGAAGCTCAACACCATCATTAAACCGTTTATTCTGCGAAGAAATAAATCACAGGTTGCCACTGAGCTTCCAGAGAAGGTAGAAAACATACAATACTGTACTATGACTACTATGCAGGAAGATCATTATGAAGCTTCCAAGTCATACTACCGTAACAAAATCCTTCAAAGCATTGAAAATAAAGGGGTTAATAAATCACAGTTTTTATTACTTCAGGGGTTAACCCGTCTAAGACAAATTGCCAATCATCCTAAAATGGTTGATCCCGAGTATGCCGGTGATTCAGGTAAGCTGGAAGATGTTACCCATATGCTCAATAATGCTATTAGCAAAGGGCATAAAATTTTGGTATTTAGCCAGTTCGTTAAGCACCTATCGTTGTTGAAAACTTATCTCCTAAACAACCACATCCCGTTTAGCTATCTAGACGGGGCAACTAAGGATCGGCAGCAGGAGGTCACAAATTTCCAGACTCAAGATCATGTGAGGGTTTTTCTGATTTCCCTGAAAGCAGGAGGATTAGGTTTGAATCTTACCAAAGCGGACTATGTTTTCTTGCTTGACCCTTGGTGGAACCCAGCTGTGGAAGCCCAGGCCATTGACCGGGCCCATAGAATTGGGCAGGAAAATAAGGTCTTCACCTATAAGTTCATAAGTAAAGGCACTGTAGAGGAAAAGATATTGTCACTTCAAAAGAACAAGATAAAGTTAGCGCAAAACCTGATCACCGTAGATGAAGGTTTTGTGAAAACGCTATCTAAGGACGACATTGAGTCTTTATTACAGTAATCGCTTGGGAACTTAAATACCCCGCTGGTCTTGAGTAGAATCTGAAATTAAGTATCTTGGTCGATACCCCAAGTATTTGCCCAATGGCCAAGATCAAGACTTCTTTTATATGCAGTAACTGCGGAGTTCATTCCGCAAAATGGCAGGGTCAATGTCAGGGGTGTGGTGAATGGAATACACTTCATGAAGAATTGATCCAGCCCCATACTACTGCCACTACCTGGCGCACAACGGTCACCCAGGTTCAAAACAAACCCCTCAAACTTTCTCAGGTTGATCTTAAATCTGAAACCCGAATGATCACCACTGACAAGGAGCTTAATCGGGTACTGGGAGGTGGTATTGTTCCCGGTGCTATGGTTCTTATTGGTGGGGAACCGGGCATTGGCAAATCCACTCTTATGTTGCAGGTAGCCCTAATGCTTAGCAGTCTAAAGGTATTGTATGTTTCAGGTGAAGAAAGTCAGCAGCAAATAAAAATGCGTGCTGAGCGCTTGTCCATGGACTCCGAGGGTTTTTACATACTTACCGAGACCTCCATTGAGCAAATATTCCAACGAATTTCCGAATTGACCCCGGATTTGTTGATCATCGATAGTATACAAACGTTACAAACCGTACAATCGGATTCTGTAGCTGGAAGCATTTCACAAATCCGTGATTGCGCTACTCAATTAATCAGGTATGCAAAAGAGAGCCATGTGCCGGTATTCTTAATTGGACACATCACCAAAGACGGAGCTTTGGCTGGGCCGAAGGTGTTGGAGCATATGGTAGATACCGTATTGCAGTTTGAAGGGGACCGTCATTTGGCCTACAGAATATTGAGAACATCAAAAAACCGGTTTGGCCCTACTTCAGAACTGGGGATATACGAGATGCATGAACAAGGACTGAGGGGTGTTGATAACCCTTCTGAGATTCTGATATCACCAAGGGAAGAGGAACTTAGTGGCGTTTCAATTGCTGCCAGCCTTGAGGGAAATAGGCCATTGTTGATTGAAATTCAGGCCCTGGTTAGCACAGCGGCTTATGGAACTGCACAACGGACCTCTACCGGGTTTGATAATCGGCGGCTTAATATGTTGCTGGCAGTTCTGGAAAAGAGGGGAGGATTCCCCTTGGGGGCCCAGGACGTGTTCCTCAACATTGCCGGTGGCCTTAGAGTAGAAGACCCGGCAATCGATTTGGCTGTTGCTGTTGCTGTTGTTTCATCTTTTAATGAGACGCCGGTTCCTTGGGAAATATGCTTTTCGGGGGAAATTGGTTTGGGAGGTGAGATCCGGGCGGTAAACCGGGCGCAGCATCGCATCGTTGAAGCTGAGAAGCTTGGATTTAGAAAAATCTATCTATCAAAATATGCCCTTAAAGGTGTTCCAAAAGAGACAGATATTGAGGTGGTAGGATTTGGGAGATTGGAAGATTTGTTTGGCGATCTTTGGGGTTAGTGTCAAGTCACTAGTCCTGGATATCTTTTTTCATTAGGTAGTCGCTTTGTTGCTCATCACCCAACTCAAACATATGTGATCCGAATATGGTAAAGCCCTGCCGCTGATAGAACTTAATTGCGTCAAGATTTCCTTCCCACACACCCAACCACATAACCGGATATTTTCTCAGCTTGGCAAACGCCAGACATTTATCCATTAAATTCTTTCCAATTCCAGTTCCCTGGAATTCTTCAAGTACATAGATCCGTTCCAGTTCTACCGCATTGATTGACTTATCGTGAAAGGGTTTATTGTTCTCTTTTAGCTTGGCATAACCAACGTCTTCATTATTCAGGCGGGCCACCAGGAAGAAGTTACCATCGTCTTCCAGTTGTTCGTTGATGGACTTTTTAGAAAAAGTAGCCCTTAAATATTTTTGTAGATTTTTGGGGGTATTGAATTGTGCATAAGTTTCTTTGAAGGTCCTTCTCCCTAGCCTTGATAAGATAGCAATATCTTTGGTGCAGGCCACTTTGATCTGCAATTTGTCCCCCTCAATAACTGTTTGCATGGTTTAAATATAAGGTTATTTTATTTTTATGCCATATTTTTCTTCAATTCCTGTTATTCCCTGAAGACCACCAGTGTGGATGGCCAGGATATTGGAATCTAACGGGAAATAGCCCTGCTTGATCATATCCAATACACCGAACATCATTTTACCGGTGTATATAGGATCCAGGAGAATCCTAAATCGAGTCTTAAAGTCATTTATGAAATCCAACAACTCTTTGGTGATTTTGGCATACCCACCAAAATGATATTCATGGATAAGCTCCCATGGAACATTGGATTTTACTTTAGCGTTCATAAGCAGTGATTTAATGTCGCTCTCTAAAAATTCACCTCCCTTTATTGCCGGGAACCCAAGTACTTTTTCCTTATTACTTAATCCGGATAACAAACCTGCCAACGTTCCTCCAGTGCCACAGCTAACACACCAGTAGTCGAAGTCTTGAGATATAGCGGCAATTTCAGCACATCCCTTTAAAGCCAAGGTATTTGAACCTCCCTCAGGAATCAAATAAAAATTCCCATACTTAGCTTCCAAAACAGATATGAATGCCCCATCAGTTTTCTTTTTGAATTCCTGCCTGGAAATGGATACCAGTTTCATTCCCCAACCAGATGCTTCACTTAGTGTGGGATTAAGTGGTTCAAGAATCTCCCCCCTGATCACACCAATGGTGTTAATTCCACATGCCGCTCCTGCCGCTGCGGTGGCATAGATATGATTGCTAAAGGCCCCACCAAAGGTCAGGACACTGGATACGCCCATTTTATGAGCTTCAATCATATTATACTTTAGCTTCCTCCACTTATTCCCGGAAACCAGTGGGTGGATTAGGTCCTCCCGCTTGATATATAATTTGATGTTTCCTGGGAAGCTCTCAACAAACTGAATGGGGGTTTCACCAGGGTTATCGAATATTTCCAACGACATGAGGTTGCTTCTGATAATGTCGAAAGCCTTGTGCAAAAGTAGCAAGAACAATAATAAGACCTCCCCAAATGGTACCCTCGTTGATCCTTTCGTCAGTTAGCCATACCGCCCAAATTATACCATACACCGGTGTAAGACAACTCAATATGCTAACGGTGCTGGCAGTAAAATATAACAGACCCTTAACAAATAGAGTGTGGGCGATAGCGGTAGTAAATAACGACAATAATACTAAATTGCCCCAGGTACTTGCTGAAATTTCCGGGGGATATATCCAAAGCGCAGGCAACAATATAGCCGCCGATATTAAAAGTTGATAACACATGATGGCGGAACCACTGTAAATGGTAATATACCGGCGATTCATAATGTTACGGATGGCATAAAGCACCGCAGAGCCAAGTCCCAGTATCACACCCTGCACTGCCCTGTTTCCAAAAGAGAATTCCGGAACAATTATAGCCAGACCAACAAGAACAATAACTGAAGAAAGAATGTCGAACCATGAATGTTTGCTTTTAAAAAAATACGGTTCCAGAATGGCGGTGATGATAGGATAGCTGAATAACGAGAGCATTGCCAAAGCCACTCCCGCCATTTTTATCGACTGGAAATAGCTGACCCAGTGTACAGATAAAAGGATACTGCTGATTAAAAAGAACCATCGGTCACGCTTCCAGGCTATGTTGAGGCCACCGCGTAACCTCAAATATCCCAATAACAAAAAGCCCGCTATTATACAGCGGATTAAAATGGTAACAGCAGGGTTCAATGGTATGATTTTACCAAATAACCCTGAAGTCGACATGAGAATGAACGACAGGTTTATCTCAAGAAAAGGATAATACTTGTTTTTTATAACCACTTACTTGAATTAGTCTTGAGCAAGTCAATGATAGGAAATAAGTGATGAACCTCTAAGAAACCCTGGCAAAATTATAACTTAGTTGGTATGGAGGATGAGCAGCAATCATCTGATGACAGTTGGTTTGAACATCACCGGCTGGTAGCCGATCCAAATCAAACCTTGATCCGGCTGGACAAGTTTTTAATGGACCGTTTACCAAATGTGACTCGTACCAAATTGCAGGATGGAATCAAGCAGGGGTTTGTTAAGGTGAACAATACCGAGATTAAGCCAAATTACCGGGTAAGACCTGGGGATGAGATTGTGGTGGCATTGCCCGAACCACCCCGTGACACAGAGGTAGTGCCTGAGGACATTGAGTTGGACATCATTTATGAGGACTCGGACCTACTGGTAGTGAACAAGCCTCCGGGAATGGTGGTCCATCCCGCCTATAATAATTGGACTGGCACCCTGGTAAACGCCCTGGC
This sequence comes from Flammeovirgaceae bacterium, assembly GCA_003229495.1. GTDB lineage: Bacteria > Bacteroidota > Bacteroidia > Cytophagales > Cyclobacteriaceae > SZUA-3. Next base: position 3,023 of record QIEB01000278.1, on the reverse strand, counting down.
TTATCATTTTCAGAATCTGCCGACTATGCCAGACAATCAAGGGCGACCTGGATTGGTACACAGAATTGACAAGGATACCTCCGGGTTGCTGGTGATCGCCAAAACGGAACGGTCTATGACCGGGCTGGCCAGGCAGTTTTATGATCACTCTATCGAGCGTAGTTACACCGCCCTGGTATGGGGTCTTCTGGAAAACGAAACCGGTACTATCGATGTAAACTTAGGCCGAAGCCTTAAAGACCGGCGCATAACTACCGCATTTCCTGAAGCAGACCACGGACGCGGGGCAATTACCCACTATCAGGTTATAAAACCTTTGCGTTACGTAAGTTTGCTTTCGTGCCAGTTGGAAACCGGGCGCACCCATCAAATCAGGGCACACCTCAAATACTTGGGGCACCCGCTCTTCAATGATGCCCACTATGGTGGAGACCGTATTCTTAAAGGGACGGTGTTTTCAAAGTATAAGGCATTTGTAGAAAACTGCTTCAAAATGCTGCCGCGTCAGGCCCTGCACGCCAGGAGCCTGGGATTTGTACACCCAATATCCGGGAAAAGGATGAAGTTTGATTCAGATATTCCACAGGATTTTCAAGAGCTACTTTCTAAATGGGAAAGCTATGTCACCTACCAGACCAAGAGTTGAACTCTTCCATTTGTAGGATGTTCACTTTGCTGATTGGGTGCTTAATTTATCCATTAATCTACAGTTTTAGCTCATCTATTTGCAGATCAGAAGTTGATTGCATTTTGGAAAAAATAAGGAAGAAAAGAAAAGGATAAAAAATCTAATCACTCACTCTCAGAGTTATTCATGGTTATTACAATAGTTCCCAATCTTTGTTCAGTCTCAACTCTTCGGTGAGCATCGGCTGCCTGATCCATGGGAAAAATTTGATCGACCGCTGATTTTATTTTCCCCTCTTCAATCATTTCCTTAAGTGCCAGTAGTTCCTCTTTCTTTTCTCCGGCAAAAGCAAAAATCACTGTTTTATCAGTAAATTTGGTAGTCAGCACAGACTTTAGCATATCCGATACACGGGGATTTGCCATTAAATAACGTCCTTGAGGGGTAAGTGCCCTAACGCAACCGGAATAGGAACTTTGAGACACCATGTCAAAAATCACGTGATATTTCTGGCCGTTTTTTGTAAAGTCTTCTTCTGAATAATTTATAAAATGATCAGCTCCAATACCACGCAGCATTTCTTCCTTAATTGCACTGTCAACAGCCGTTACCTCAGCGCCCATTAATTTGGCAATCTGAACTCCGAAAGTGCCGATGCTTCCACCTGCTCCATTGATTAAAACCTTTTCTCTATCTTGGATATTCGCTTTTCTTAAAAAGTGTAGTGCATTCAATCCACCTAAAGGTACCGCAGCAGCCTCCTCAAAACTCATATTGCCTGGCTTCGGTACCATGGTGTAGCTATCCGGTAAGCAGATATATTCGCCGTATGCCCCCATCCGAAGTTTAGTAGTTCCAAATATTAAATCTCCCTTGGTAAATTTTGAAACATCCCTGCCGGTCAATACAACTTCTCCTGCAAAATATCCACCCAAGACTTGTCTTTTTGGCTTTGTAATACCCATCACAATGCGCAAAGGCAGCCAAAACCACTTCACTGGAAAATTGAAACTTCGCAACTCACAATCAGCCTTGGTTGCCTCAGCTGCATGAACTTTTATCAATACCTCATCGTCCTTGGGAACAGGTTTATCAACCTCTTTGAGTTGAAGAACATTCGGTGGTCCATATTTTGTATAGACTATTGCTTTCATGAGGACCCCTTAGATAGAGGTTTTTTCGCCACAATTAGAAAATTGGAGTCGTCCTCCCCCAGTTCCTGATAAGTTTCTAATAACACGATTTCGAATTTATGGCAAGCTTTCAAAGTATTGGCTAGAATGAAGTCGCTGATAATATCAGAACTAGCAGATTACCTTTGGGAGAAGGTTATACCGCATGAAATTACTTCCTTGAAACGCTTATATGGGTAAGCATTGGATAATAATCGGCGCCTTAATTTGGAGAAATATCGGAAATATTGCCCAGTTGGAAACTGCCTTAACTACACCTTCTTGACACGGACTGCATTCATCCCTTTATTCCCTCGTTCAAGTTCAAATGTAACCTTATCGTTTTCTTCTATTTCCTCTTCCAGGACGCCATTGATATGTACAAAATGCTTTTCTTGAGTTTCTGAATCTTTAATAAATCCAAAGCCTTTGGAATGGTTAAAAAATTCTACTCTCCCGTTTCGTATGGGATCAATTACCACCTTTTCTTTTTTGGGAATTCCGATTTCAATGCTTTTAGCGCTGAACTTCTTTTTCTTGGTAGGATCAGGTGGAGTGTCTGTGATGTTTCCATTTTCATCAACATAGGCCATCATGTTCTCCAGTGAACCACCTTGGGAGTTAGCTTTACGCTCTTCTCGTCTTTCTTGTTTCTCCTTTCTTTGCTTTATACGTTTCTTCTCTTTTTCTCTTTTAATATAAGTGTCTTGTGATCTTGCCATTTATTATAAATTAAGTTATTACCGATACTACCATAACTCAAAGTTACAATAATTCTAGAAATCCTGTAGAAAAGTTAGACTTGTAAAGTCGTACACTGTTTTTCTATTGGTTAACACTATTTTTTCATAGCCCAAAATCCTCTTAGATTTTATTCAACTCATCACTAATAATTCATAACTCCATTTTTGCCTTTTCCCAGTAGACACTCATTTCTTCCAGTGTCAACTCTGAAATTTGCTTGCCGTCTTTCTTAATGGAAACTTCCAGATATTGAAACCTCTTGATGAACTTTTTGTTAGTCATTTCCAGGGCTTCTTCCGGATTGATATTTACAAATCTTGAATAGTTGATCAGGGAAAACAAGAGGTCGCCGAACTCATGTTGCATTTCTTGCTGGTCCGCTGTCTGACTGGCCTCCATAAACTCATTCATTTCTTCCTGTACTTTATCCCAGACCTGATCTTTGTTATCCCAATCGAAACCAACTCCCCGGGCTTTTT
>QIEB01000180.1 GCA_003229495.1 Flammeovirgaceae bacterium | reverse complement strand
TTTACAGATTCAATAATCTATGAAGATGATAATTATCTGATTATCAATAAATGGCCAGGGATATCTACCCTTTCGGACCGGAACCAAGAGATTTGTCTGTTGGATCGGGCACGCTGTTACCGCCATGATATTCAGGTATGCCACAGGCTGGACAAGGACACTTCAGGGGTGTTGGCATTTGCTAAGAACCAGCAAGCGTATCGATCTCTGTCCTTGCAATTCCAGAATCGGCTGGTTGAAAAAGTTTATCATGCCATTGTAGAGGGCCGGCATCAATTCACGGATGAAAAAATAAACTTGCCGTTGCAACAGGGACGACGAGGACAAGTGAGGGTCTCTCATGTCTCAGGAAAAGATTCTGAGACCATGGTTGACACTATTGAACAGTTTAAGTTACATACATTGGTGCGGTGTAAGCCTACTACCGGAAGAACACACCAGATAAGGGTGCATTTATCTGCTCTGGATGCACCTATTGTGGGAGACCTCAGTTACGGGGGTCATGAACTTTTTTTGTCGAACATTAAGCGATATTATAATTTAAGAAATGAAACCATAGAACGTGCGCTCATGGCTCGTCCAGCCCTTCACGCCTATAGCATTAAGTTTCAGATCTCAGAGCATAAGTCAGAAATTTTCGAAGCGGAATACCCCAAAGATTTCAAAGTTACCCTGAAACAATTGGGCAAGTACAGAACCAACCATCAAGGCTAGAATATTGGTGATTTGATCTGTTGAAAACTATAGACACAACTATTGCATTTCAAAAAATAAGCATCTATCTTTGTGTCCTTTTTGAGGGGATTTGAAAGTTAAACAATAAGCAGTGGACACTTTAAGTTATAAGACAATATCTGCTAATAGATCGAATGTTGATAAACAGTGGATAGTTATTGATGCGCAGGACCAGGTCTTGGGACGATTAAGCAGCGAAGTAGCCAAGCGTATACGAGGAAAGCACAAACCAAACTTTACACCACATGTAGATTGTGGTGACAATGTGATTGTAATCAACTCTGACCAAATCAGATTGACCGGCAAAAAGTGGGATAATAAGGTTTATGTACGTTATTCTGGGTATCCAGGAGGGCAAAAAACTTCCACCCCTAAACAGTTAATGGCAAAATCATCAACCAGGATCGTTGAGAAGGCTGTTAAAGGGATGTTGCCAAAAAATCGATTGGGACGGGCTCTGTTTGGCAATTTATATATATATGAGGGCGCGGATCATCCGCATGAGGCCCAAAAACCAAAGACTATAAACTTATAATTCAATAAATGGAATTAATTAACACTATAGGTAGAAGAAAAACTTCAGTAGCCCGGATCTATTTTAAACCAGGGAAAGGACAGATTGAGGTTAACAACAGGGAAATGGCGGATTATTTCCCTTCTCCTATTTTACAAACCATAATAAAACAACCTTTGGTATCTACAGAATTGGATAATAAATACGATATCAAAATAAATGTTGTAGGTGGTGGTTCCAAAGGCCAGGCAGAGGCTATCAGGTTGGCTATTGCCAGAGCGCTGTGCAAGGTAGATGTTGAATACCGGCCGACCTTAAAAAAGGAAGGCTATCTTACCAGGGACCCAAGAATGGTGGAAAGAAAGAAATATGGAAAAAGAAAAGCGAGAAGAGCTTTCCAATTCAGTAAACGATAGATACCTCAAAGCAAGTTTTTGAATGGCAAAATTAACATATAATGATCTTTTGGAGTCTGGTGTCCATTTTGGACACTTAACCCGTAAATGGGACCCTCACATGGCTCCCTTTATTTTCATGGAACGCAACGGGATCCATGTGATCGATTTAAATAAGACACTGGCTTCTATTGAGGAGGCTTCCAATGCATTGCGTAAAGTAGTGAGAACAGGACGCAAAATTCTCTTTGTAGCTACCAAAAAACAAGCAAAAGAGATCGTGTCAGATGAGGCGAGAAGACTTAACATGCCTTATGCAACCGAACGTTGGTTGGGAGGAATGTTGACCAACTTTGCCACCATTCGACGTTCCTTGAAGAAAATGTCGGGTATGGAGAAGAAGATGAAAGAAGATAGCTTCAAGAATCTCGCGAAAAGGGAGCGGCTGATGATTTACCGTGATAAGGAAAAACTTCATAAAGTGCTGGGAGGAATAGCTGACTTAACCCGATTGCCAGCAGCTTTGTTCATTGTGGATATTAAAAGAGAACACATAGCCGTTAAAGAGGCACAGAAACTTAATATTCCGGTGTTTGCAATGGTTGACACCAACTCTAACCCGGAACTGGTGGATTTTCCGATTCCTGGTAACGACGATGCATTTAAATCTATCGCTATTATTACTAAAGCCATTGGTTCAGCTATTGAGCAAGGGTTGAACGAACGATTAAAGGACAAGGAAGAAGCCCGCCTGAAACAAGAGGAGGAGAATAAAAAGAAAGTGGATGAAAGCAATGCAGTTGAGAAGGCACCGGTTACAGAAAAGGTAAGAGAAGAATCCAAATAGGTTTTATACACTTTAAATTGTCGTGAACATCGGGTCCCTCGGAATTCGATGTTTAATTTTTTATAACAACTTAAAAATCACAATATAATGAACATTACCGCCCAAGATGTTAACAAGCTAAGAAAGATGACCGGTGCCGGTATGATGGATTGTAAAAAAGCGCTCACTGAAGCAAATGGCGATTTTGAAGCAGCCATTGACTTGCTAAGAAAAAAAGGACAAAAAGTATCTGCTTCACGCGCTGATCGTGAGACCTCAGAAGGCTCAGTTTTTGTAAAAACTGATACAAACGGTCATGAGGGGGTTTTGATAGCCCTGAATTGTGAAACGGATTTTGTGGCAAAGAATGAGAATTTCCAAGCTCTGGGTATTGAAATATTAGAGCAAGCTGTGTCTCAAAGCCCCGGCAGCATTGATGAGCTGATGGCATTGTCTGCTGGAGATTTGACTATAGGTGAAAAAGTGGTAGACCTGATTGGTAAAATTGGTGAGAAAATTGAGATCAGCGCCTACGAGAGACTGGAGGCTGATAAAGTGATTGCCTATATCCACGCGGGGAGCAAACTAGGAGTAATGGTTGCCCTGGATGGGAGCAATGGCTCCGATGTGGATGCCGCCGGAAGAGATGTTGCTATGCAGATTGCTGCCATGAATCCTGTAGCAGTTGATAAAGATCAGGTAGACAGCACTGTGGTAGAGAGAGAGGTGGCTATTGGCAGGGAGCAGGCTATTGCCGAAGGTAAACCTGAAAATATTATTGAAAAAATTGCCGCTGGTAAACTGAACAAATTCTTCAAAGAGAATACATTGTTGAATCAGACTTTTGTTAAGGACAATTCTTTGACAGTTTCCAAATATCTGGAAAGTGTTAAGCAGGGATTGACCGTTAAAGATTTCCGCCGGGTAGCAATAGGCGGCTAGGATAAACTCCAAGCATCAAATTCCAAAACTCAACTAATTTCCAAAATCCAAGTTCCAGGGCAGGTCTAAGTGTTCATAAGGTCCTCAATTTCTTCTGGCTCCACAGGGATGTTTTCCATAAGGTCCAATATCCCATCTTCCTGTATCACCACATTGTTTTCCAGGCGAATACCCAAACCCTCATCCGGAATATATATGCCCGGTTCGACTGTGAGCACCATGCCCGATTCAAAAGGTCTAAAGATGTTGCCAACGTCGTGTACATTTAATCCCAGGTGATGGGAAGTTCCATGCATAAAGTACTTTTTATAAGCTGGACGGGACGGATGCTGGTGTTTAACATCGATTCGATCCAGTAATCCCAAATCCATCAATTCCGATTCCATTTGCAGCCCCACTTCTTTATGATATTGTGAAATTGTGTTCCCGGGAGTAAGCATTGCCATTGCTTCCCGCATAACCCTAAGCACCGCATCATACACCGCTCTTTGTCGCTTGGTGAAACGGCCACTGACAGGAATGGACCTGGTCATATCTGCACTATATCGTGCGTAGCTGGCTCCTACGTCCATCAAAAGGACCTCTCCATCCTGACATGCGTTATTATTTTCTATATAGTGCAATACACAGGCGCTGGCGCCACTGGCAATAATGGAATCGTAGGCAAAACCGTCCGATCGGTTTCTTATGAAATCATGAAGATATTCAGCCTCGATCTCATATTCGGTAACTCCAGGCTGCACGAATTTCAGCACCCTGCGAAATCCTTTTTCAGTTATATCACAGGCCGTGGCTATCTGTCGGATCTCGTGCTCAGACTTAATGGCCCTTAACTTATGCATCAGTGGCGCTACCTTCCGGTAATTGTGCAGTGGATAGTGGGTTTGGCACCATTTAGTAAAACGGGCATTTCGAGTTTCTACCTCTACCACCGCCCGGAGGTGTTCATTACTATTCAAATATACCTCATGGGCTTCAGCCATCAGTGTACTAATTGTCTGTTCAAAATCATCTGTCCATATAATTGTCCGGATACCAGAGGCTTCTCTGGCCTCGTCTTTAGTGTATTTGTGTCCCTCCCATATGGCAATGTGTTCGTTCGTTTGTTTTAGGAAGAGGATTTCACGCATCTTTTCGTCTGGGAAATCCGGAAATATTACTAAGATAGTTTCCTCCTGATCTATACCTGTTAGATAATACAGATCGGCATCCTGGACGAAGGGCATGGTGCCATCTGCACTGGTTGGCATTTGGTCATTGGATTGAAAAATAGCTATGGATCCAGGAGTCAGAAGTTTTACCAGCTTCTCACGGTTCCCTACAAATAATTCAGATGATATGGCCTGATACTTCATTGGTGAATACTGATAAGATTTAAATATAGTAAAAACGCCGAACGCCGAACGCCAAACGCCGAACGCCGAGCGCTTCGAATTTACGGTAACGATTAGCAATTTACAATTTGAAATTGACTTGGACATTTCTTATTCGGTGTTCGACATTCAAGACCGGCCCCAATATCTATTTTGATCAAGTTTAAAAATATTATCCCCATTTGACTAAATTTGCATCCCTAAATTATGCAAGATTACCAACTTCATGAGTGGCCCAGTGGCCTGCGTCTGGTCTACAAACAAGTCCCGACTACCAGAATAGTTCATTGCGGCTTGATCCTGGATATTGGAAACCGTGATGAAACAGAATCTCAGCAGGGAATTGCTCATTTCTGGGAGCACATGGCCTTTCGTGGTACAAAAAAACGCAAAGCTTACCACATTTTGAACGGCCTGGAAAGTGTTGGTGGTGAGTTAAATGCTTACACTTCTAAAGAAAAGATCTGCTTTTATGCCTCTGTACTGGATCGTTACTACCAAAAAGCCATAGAACTTCTTTCAGACATTACATTTCATGCCACATTTCCCCAAAAACAGATTGAAAAAGAGCGTATGGTGATACTGGAGGAAATGGCCATGTACCAGGACGCTCCGGACGACGCCATCCAGGATGATTTTGATCATCTGGTTTTTAAGGACCATCCTTTGGGACAGAATATATTGGGTAATCGTCAAAGTGTATTAAATTTTCAACAACATGACTTTCGGGAGTTTATCTCGGCCAATTTACAAACCAACCGGGTGGTATTTTCCTGTGTGGGGAATCTTCCATTCAGCAAAGTAGTAAAAATTGCTGACCGGTACTTAAGTCATATTTGTGCCAATGGCAGTTCAACCCAGAGGTCGAGTTTCAAGGGATACCTTCCACAGGTTAAGGAAATAAACCGTGCGGTAACTCAGGCACATTGTGCACTGGGCCGAACTGCATACCCTATCAAACATCAGGACCGTTTGCCTTTTTTTGCTTTAATCAACTTACTGGGCGGCCCGGGGATGAACTCTAGACTGAACCTGACTCTACGGGAAAAACATGGTCTGGTATATGCCATCGATGCTCAATATATTCCCTATCAGGACACAGGTATGCTGGCCATTTTTTTTGGCACGGATCCCAAAATGGTAAACAGAAGTTTAAAGTTGGTACGGAAGGAACTCTCCTTGTTAAAGGACAAATCTCTCGGCACACTCCAACTGCACAGGGCCAAGGAGCAGCTCGTCGGTCAGCTGGCTATGGCCGAAGAAAATAATATGAACCTTATGCTAATGTTGGGGAAAAGCCTTTTGGATCTGGACCACATCCTAAGTTTGGAAGATACCATAAAACAGGTCCGAAACATTACTGCCAGGAAATTGCAAGATCTGGCTCAAGAGATGTTCGACCACAAGGACTTTAGTATTTTGACTTTTATACCGAAATAGTGCAATTTTACATAAGAACCGCAGTTAGAAAATTAAATCATTTTTAGCGGCAAACTGAAGGGCATGAATTTTTTTAGTCCGGAATTACAAAGGTATACTGAGAATCATACCAGTCCGGAATCTCCTCTTTTGAAAAGATTAGACCGGGATACCAACATTAAGGTGTTGTATCCCAAGATGATTTCCGGTCATCTGCAGGGCCGTCTGCTCTCTATGATTTCTAATATGATCAAACCACGCAGAGTTCTGGAGATAGGAACTTTCACTGGCTATTCTGCCATTTGTTTCGCAGAAGGACTGGCAGCTGATGGAAAGATTATTACCATCGATATAAACAGGGAGTTGCAGGACATGGTTGAACACTACTTGAGTGAAGCCAAGATTAGGGCTCAGGTAGAATTTATCCTAGGAGACGCCATGAAGGTCATCCCTAAACTGGAAGGTAACTTTGATCTGGTTTATCTGGATGCGGATAAATCCAACTATTGCCGGTACTATGATCTAATAATTGATCGCGTGGAAACCGGAGGCTATATACTGGCTGATAACGTTTTGTGGTATGGAAAAGTGGTGTCCGAGGATCCTCAGCAACTGGACAAAGAGACCAGGGCAATCAAAGAATTCAACCAAAAGGTTCAGGAAGACCCCAGAGTAGAAAATGTATTGGTGCCCATAAGAGATGGTATTATGATCATGAGAAAATTAGTATGAAAGTAATTTTGGTGTTGTTGTGCCTTAGTATTGGTTTGTTTGCTGCTAATGCAGATGCTCCCACAGTACCTAATACCATCCAGTTTGCTGGCCTGAATCTAAAGCTCACAGAAAAGGCCCGTAAAAAAATACAGGCTGAGGTAAATGCTCTAACCAGGAATGCCAGGTATTTTCAAATTAAAGTTGACCGTCTACAGATATATTTTCCCATCATCGAACGGGTATTTGATGAGGAAGGGCTACCTGAGGATTTCAAATATTTGGCTCTTCAGGAAAGTGCCCTGATTTCAGATGCCGTTTCATCTTCCAACGCAGTGGGATTTTGGCAATTTAAAAAAGAAGCTGCCTTCGAAGTGGGCTTGCGGATCGATAGAAATGTTGACGAACGATTAAATATTGTATCATCTACCAGAGGTGCGGCAAAGTATCTAAAAAAAAATAATCGAGTCTTTTTCGACAACTGGGTACATGCCTTGCTGGCATATCAGCAAGGACCGGGCGGCGCCCTAAAACTTGTTAAAAAGAAATACCAGGGTAGCCGGTCCATGCCGATAGACAGTCATACCCATTGGTACGTGATCAAGTTTTTAGCGCATAAAATTGCATTTGAGCAAGTGAAATCCGAAGAACCCAAGTTGTATTTGGTTGAGTATAGTGAAGGACAGGGTAAGACCCTGAAAGAAATTTCTGACCAAAAGCGCATGGACTTTGCACGAGTTCAAAAATATAACAAATGGCTCAAGCGCGGGAAGGTACCTAACGATAAACACTACACGGTGATCCTTCCCTATGAACAAAACCCGGCGGTGCTGGCATCTGCAAGAAATAATAAAGCCCAGCGCCCAGCGTCCAGCGCTCAACGCTTAGCGACCTCTGCCAAACAATATTCAACCCACCCGGCCAGGTACCCCCAGGTACAGAATTATCGCAACCGGGACAAAGGTATTAAGATCAACGGCATTAGGGGAGTACGGCTTAAGGAGGATATGGAGTTGGCGGCCTTGGAGCTTGCCACAGGAGTAAGTACTAAGCGATTACTCTATTACAACGATATATCGGGAAGGAAGCATCCCCGTGCAGGCGAGTTATGGTACTTAAAACCAAAACGCTCCAAGGCCCAGGAACAGTACCACCTGGTAGAGGAAGGGGAGGACTTGTGGTCAGTATCTCAAAAGTATGGTATTAAGCTCATTCAGCTGCGTAAGAAAAATCGAATACCCAAGCGTCAAACCACGGTAAAGATCGGCCGGGTACTTTGGCTAAAAAGTACCAGACCTGCAGGTGAGCCAATAGCTTATCAATTTGCGGATACTCCGGGGAACAACAATATTTCGAGGGAGAAACCCGCAGTTGATGGGTACCGGCAGCCTGAGAAAAAACAAACAAGTCAATCAGGAAGCTTGCAGAACCAGTCTCAAAAAACAACTGATACAAAGCTTTCGAGAGAGACAAATGTGCGTGAAATTTTGGAATCAGCAAAAGAGGCTGTGACTGAAAAATTGATAAAACCTGCGCAAAAGGTACATGTAGTTCAGTCTGGCGAAACGCTGTACAGTATCTCGAAAAAATATGAGATCACCATTGAGGACCTGAGGGGATGGAACAATCTAAATGACTCAAACGGTTTGAGTATAGGTCAGCAATTGTATATCTCCGAGGTGAATCAGATACAGAAAGATCAGGCAACCCCGTCAGAAACCGCTGAAATAGGGTTTATTTTGCATCAGGTAAAGGTTGGCGAAACACTTTATCAGATTGCCAGGGATTACCATGCCACCATAAAACAGCTGATGGAATGGAACGAAAAATCGGACTTCAATCTTCGAATTGGAGAGGAACTAAAGGTCAGAAAATATCATTGATAAAGTACGATTTTAGGCATTTTATGCACTTTTACCGGATAATATTACCAGGCTGATAATTGTGCGGAATTTGGTAACAACTCATCCCTTCAAATACCTTATCTTTGATGTAAGATTTGTTTAAACACCTGTTGTCCCGTAGTAGATTACAAGCCCATATAGAAATAAATAATAGCATAAATGGAAGAACACCGGTTGGACTTGGTAATGTTGGTAGACGATAATGAGACTGATAATTTCATCAGCAAGAGGATCATTGAGATCACCGATTTTGCCCGGGAGGTTATAATTAAGAGTTCGGGGAAGAGTGCATTAGAGTATATCGGTGCTCATCGCAATGATCCGGATAAACTGCCTCACTTGATTTTCTTGGACATAAACATGCCCATTGTCGATGGGTTCGTTTTCCTGTATGAATTTGAAAAATTTGCAGAAATTGTAAAGGAAAGATGCCGTGTGATCATTCTCTCCAGTTCTGATAATAAACGGGATATTGACAAGATCGTCAACAACGATCACGTGATCAAATTTGTCACCAAGCCCCTCACTGAAGACGAGCTTAACGAGATCAGGGCCCTTAGGATGAGTTCGAAAGCAAGTTAGTTTACACCATGCCCATATTGAGTTTGAGTTTGAGTGTGAGAAGGTTTGGTCCTTCGTCCCTAACACCCTCGTCCCTAACACCCTAACACCCTCGTCCCTAACACCCTAAAACTTCGCCCCTAAAACTTATAGCTGATACCCATTAGAAAGTAGGACTGTAGCTTATTGTCAATAGTATCAAAGGTAGCATCTTCATTCTCAAGTACCCTGATCTCGTGGTCCAGGGTCTCTTGTTTGTTCATTCTAAGTCCTGTTTCAAAACCTAAACCAATTATTTTCCACAGGGTATAA
>QIEB01000294.1 GCA_003229495.1 Flammeovirgaceae bacterium | reverse complement strand
ATATTAACTTTTTCCTTCATTCTTGTCGGGAGTTTCAGGCAGTACTTCTTATTTTTCAACATTATGGAACAAAAAAGGGTGGCCGGAGTATGAAAAATATCTACTTTATAGTTATCAAATGCTTTATTATCGGTGGTACGACTTTGTTTTTGGGGCTGCATCCGGGTCCTTCCGAGGTATTTCTACGTCATAATCTAGTGGGCTACCTGCCTGGGGACGATAAGATAGCTTTGGCATTTTCCCACCAAAAGATCCCGGGAACATTTTCATTGATTGACACCCACACCCAAAACATTGTTTTTAAAGGAAAACTGAAAAGATCAAAGGCGCCTACCTGGAATAAATTCACTTATTATTACCAGCTGGACTTTACGGACTTTGAGCTCCCCGGGCGTTATTCAATTCTTTTGGAAGCCAACGGGAAAATTTCTGCTCCTTTTACCATTGGAGCGGGTGCCTATGGTTCTTATCAGGAGGATCTCCTAGGATTTATGAGGCAGCAACGCTGTGGATATAACCCATTTTTGGAGGTAGTTTGTCATCCGCATGATGGAAGATCCTTTTACGGCCCCATGCCAGATTCTACTTATATTGATCTTAGCGGTGGTTGGCATGATGCCGGGGACCAACTTAAGTATTTGATCACTTCCAGTAATGCTACCGCACGCATACTTCATGCGTACGAATTGGAACCGGATAAATTTCAAGACCAGGTGGACGCTTACGGTCATAAGGTTCCCAATAAGGTTCCCGACGTACTGGACGAAGCTAAATGGGGGCTGGATTGGCTGCACAAAATGCATCCGGAGGCCGATCAGTTATTCCATCAGATTGCCGATGATCGAGACCATATTGGTTGGAAATGGCCCCAAGCGGATAGTTCAGATTATGGATGGGGGCCAAACAGTTACCGGATTGCTTATTTTGCTACAGGAATGCCTCAGGGGTTGGGTAAATTCCAAAGCAAAGCCACTGGATTTGCTAATTTGGCGGGCCGGTCAGCTGCTGCCATGGCATTGGCTTATCGAATTTGGAAAACGGACCTACAAGACACGTTGTATGCTCAAAAATGTCTGAAAGCAGCAAAGAGCCTCTATGCATTAGGAAAAGCAAATGAAGGATATCAACAGGGAAATTCCTATAGTGCCCCTTACCGATACCACGAAAATACCTGGAACGATGATATGGAATGGGGAGCAGCCGAGTTGTATAAATCTACAGGAGAAAATAAATATCTAGAAAATGCCAAGCAATATGCATTGCGTACAGTGGGTACCTCCTGGATGGAGTTTGACTCAGCGTCGCACTACCAGTTGTATCCTTTTGTGAACGTAGGTCATTTTGTTTTATATCCTTTTGTTGACCCTGACTTTAAAGAAAAGTTGGCCGGGTATTATCGCACGGGTATTGAAAAAACCATTCTGCGCGGAGAAAAGAATCCTTTTGGCATTGGAGTCCCGTTCATTTGGTGTTCAAATAATTTGACTACATCACTGATAACCCAGCTATTATTGTATGAACAAATGACGGGAGACAATCAATACCACACTTACCTGCTCAAACACAGGGATTGGTTGTTAGGCAGAAATCCTTGGGGGACCTCCATGTTTACTGCCATACCAGAACAAGGAGAGTATCCTGTAGATGTGCATACCAGTATATGGTATTTAACTCAAAAAGAGGTAGCTGGTGGCCTGGTTGACGGCCCAATATATTCCAGCATTTACCACAACCTGAAAGGGTTATACCTTACCAAACCAGATCCATTTGAACATATTCAAAACGACTATGTAGTTTACCATGATGACATTGGGGACTACTCCACCAACGAGCCCACCATGGACGGGACTGCAGGGGCCATTTACTTTATGGCACACTTTGGTGTGAAAGTTTCCCAATAGCCATAAATCTATTGAAATGAAAAAGAGACGCGAATTTTTAAAAGTTTCTATGGCTGCTTCAGCAGGATTTTGGTTGCCGGGTCAAAGAAATTTCCCTCAAACAGCAACTAGCGACATTATGGCCATTGCAGCACATCCAGGAGATGGCATGTTTAGTATGGGCGCTGTAGTTGCCCAACATATTGCAAACGGTGGTGGCGGCACATTTCTTAGTCTTTCACTGGGAGAGCGGGGGCATAACTCAATTCCAACCACCGAATATGGGCGTTTGCAACAAGAAGCCATGGAACAGGCAGCAAATTCCCTGGGTGCCAGTGCAAGTTTTCTTAATTACCCGGATGCAGAAATTCCTTTTAATGAAGAAGCTAGTTTGGTGGTTTGTGATGAAATAAGGAAGGTGAAACCTTCCATAATTGTTACGCACTGGGAAGGAAGCTGGCACAAAGATCACAAAAACTGTTATCAAATTGTCCAATATGCCCGCTTTTATGCAGGGCTTAAAACCCTTGAGCGAACGCATCCTGCCCATTACGTCGGACAATTGTTTTATGCGGAAAACTGGGAAGACATGGATGGTTTCCAACTAGACACCTATCTGGACATTACCAGTGTATTTGATAAATGGCAATCCGCTTGTGCGCTGTTTCCCATGTGGCGCGGTGAAACAGGATTTCGGTATAACGACTATTACAAAAGCTTAGCTACCATGAGGGGTTGTCTAAGCGGCTTCACCCAGGCTGCCGCATTGGCTGCAGCTACGTCAACGGGTAAAAAAAATGAAGGAATTTTAAGGAAATATTGAATGGAAAGGATTCAATCCATCGAAAGACGAATGTTAATTTCCCCTTTTTCCCCCTCAAATAGATACGCCGGATATCTGAACTCAATCCGTTTCAAATTTTCTATCTGACGATCTAGTTCTAAAGGTGGTGGATCCAAATTTACAATGGAAGCAGTCAAGCCCGGGTGAGACAGGTTTTCAACTTTTAATGTTTTGCCATCCTGATGTAAGATTACGCCTCTTTCAAAAAATTCAACTTCGGCTCGAGTCATAAGCTGCCAGGTAATGGTTACAGCGCCTTCATTGATTTCAATTTCATCTTTGATCAACAGTGAAGTAGGGCTTTCTTTCACAAACCTCCTGCTGGCATTGGCAACCAGTGGGCCCAAAGTAGGTGTAAGGTCAAAAACGGCCTCCGGCTGGCTTCCGTCTTTGAATTCAACCAGAGTAACCATACCTTCCACTGAGTGTAGTTCATCATTAACGGTAAGTGTACTGTGCCCAAAATTATTTTTTGTCAACAAAGACCACCGTTCACATTCCTGACAGCGACCCCAAAGATCGAATCCTGTTTTTTCCAATTCATGATAAGGTTGGTTTCCCGGATCCACTACCCACCTTACGCCGTTCAATTCAAATATGAAGGAGCCACCATCCATATTTCCATGATTGACTAAACCGCGACCACCTTTGCCTCCAAAATAATACTGGTGTGGGTCATTCTTTGCTCCGGTGAAAATTACTATAGGGTTAGCCCCCTCTCCTTTCCAGGCCATGGGTGCTTTTTGTTCACCTTTCTCTGCATATTGTGCCAGCCAAATCATACCAGCACCTGCAAGACGGCCGAGTTTGCCCATTGCTTCAGGATTTCGCAGAAACCTTTCTTTTTCAAAATAGGCCTTGTTGCCGGTTTTTGCAGCAAACCATGCCAAGGTGATATCACCGTTTTGGCTTCTTTTATCACCACAATCAGCGAAATTATAATACCAACCGGAAGGAGCGTTACACAATACTCGAAACATAGCGCTCTCTATAAAGGCAGGATAGTCACCCATTCCAAAATCTGTCCCGAATGCGCTTTCCAACATGGCAATTGTTACCACTGAAAAACTGGTTCCATAGCTCCAATAAGTTGATCCTTCAGGGTACACTCCATCTGGGCCATATGCTGCCAAGGAGCTTGGCAGTCCATCCAACGCCCTGTAAATGGTCTTTGCTGCTAGTTCGGGATCGGTTTCTGCTATGGCAATGGCAGCTGCAATCATACCTCCGTTACATACCTGATTCCAATTATTGGTGCCATAGGCCCAGCCAGGAACATTATCTCCCTCCCAACTGGGCTTTATTCCTTTTTGGATAAGGGCATCGATTGCCAACTTTTGAGTTTCTACCGGCAAGTCACCGGCTGTCCAATCAAGTGCAATAGCCACCGCTAGGGCCATCTCGGCGACATCCAAATAATGTGAGGGGTTCCAATCCACGAAATTACATACAGCAAGCACCTCTTCATTGATCCTGTTAACTATCCGCTCTTCTTTTTCTAATCGATACACCAAACCGAGCATGTTCATACGCCAAAGCATTTCGCGTGATGTTCCCAACAACCTTCTGCCGATCAACTTTCTTTCCAATAAAGGTTTTTCAAAAACTGACTGAGCGTTTAGCTTTACCGCGTTATACATGTTTTGAACCACGGGATCAGTTTTTAGTTTTTCCCTTAGGTTCCGTTCAGTTTCATGGTTAAGCACCAATCTGGGACGGTGTTTACTTAACTTTTTTTGTAAGTATTTTACGGTGATTGGATTATCAAGCCGGGTAATATTATCCCCTTGACTGGGTTGTCCCAAAGACCTTAGTGTAAAAAACAAAACAACACATACCATTGAAATACTGAACAATACTTTATGCATAGATTTTTTGTTTATGACTTCGTAGTAATTGACTATCATTGTGCCATAACTGAAATTACAAAATAAATACAAAAAGACAGATTTCTCAGGTACAATATCGTTGGAATTAAACACACCAAAAAGATGAAAATTTTACAGGAATTTAAAGAATTCGCCATCAAAGGGAATATGATTGATATGGCGGTGGGTATCATCATCGGAGCAGCTTCTAGTAAAGTAGTTTCGTCCTTAGTTCAAGACATTATCATGCCGCCTTTGGGCTATCTCCTGGGCAAAGTAAATTTCAGGGATCTACACGCTGTGATCATGTCAGAGCAACTGGATTCGGATGGAGCCGTACTACAATCAGAGATAGTACTCACATACGGTAATTTCCTACAGGTATCCCTGGATTTTCTAGTGATGGCCACCGTAATGTTTCTGGTGGTCAAAGTATTCAACATAATACGGCGGATGGCAGAAGACGAAAAGGAAACTTCAGTACCCACTCCCAGAGATATCCAGTTATTGGCAAATATAAATGATACACTGGCCCGAATGGAAGGTACTATGGGCAATAACCGTTAGTGTCATGTCACTAGTCTTTCTGCTAACCCGGAATTGTCATTAGACTTTGTCGCGAGTAGCCTAAGTTGCTGTGAGACAGGTGCTCGCACAGGATTCCGGGTTTAAATATTTTCCATGCAGTTCATCAGTGATCGTGCGGTGTGGTAGTTTACTTTCCATATACCACCCTTATTGCTAGTCTTACTTTCGGGGTCCTCATCGACACCTTCCACATATACACCCCCGTAATCCGGATCCAGCAGGTAAGATTTAATATAACTCCATTGAAGGGTAAATTTACCATAGTAGTCATTGGGGTCATCGGGATACAACTGCGACATGATCAGCAAGGTATTTAGGGCCTCTACCTGAGTCCACCAAACTTTTGAGTGGCTAATGATTGTCATGCCCTCGACATCAGGCAGATAATATCCCCGGTCATAAAAACCTCCAACCTTACCATCCCATCCGTTATCCAGGGCATGGTCCACCATTTGCTTGCCTCGTCGGTAAGTTTCAGTCTCATCTTCAATACCCAGAACCTCCGAGGCCTCCATCATCAGGTATGCTGTTTCCACATCGTGGCCAAACGAAACATGGTCCAAAGAATAATTTGCTTCCCGAATTGCTTGCAATGAGTCCTTAAAGACTACCGGGCGCCAATTCTGATGAAAGAACAAATTCATATAGCCCCTGTCGGTAGTAATTACATCCCTTACCAATAGCAATAATTCTTCCAGTCGATCCCTTAGGGTATCATTCGGCCATACCTGATATAATTCAGTGAATGCTTCCAGCAAATGGATAGTACTATTTTGGTCTTTCGGTGGGACTGCTTCACGTCCGGTAGTACTTGGAATTCCTTCCGGTGAAATAAATTGGAAATAACCCCCAAATTCCGGGTCATAACTGTGCTTGTCCAGCCATCGAAATGCTTTTTTAGCAAACTCCAGGGATACCGTATCTCCGGTAGCCATTACGTATGCTGCCAGTCCATATATTCCGAACGAGTTTCCATATGCAGTTTTCTGACCTCCCCATTGAGCGTTGTCTATTAGTTGTCCATCCTGGCGCACCAAACTGTGAAACCCACCAAACTCCTGGTCCCACATGGTCCTCTTTAAAAATCTTACTCCATGTGAGGCGTAATCTAAATAGGGTCCCTCCGGATACAATTCTGCCAATTTTGAGCAGGTCCAAACATGCCTGGCTTGTGACACAATCATTTTATTCTGGGGCCCATCCCGCTTCCATTGAAAATCAAAATCACTTAGGTAACCGCCGTACAAAGAATCAATGACTCGGGGATACCAAAGCTCCATCACATCATTTCGAAGTACATGCCCCAATTCTTCGGCAAATTGAATCGACGCTTTATTTGAACTACCTCCAGAACATGCAGATATCAAAATCAGCAGTGTAGTATTTCTTAAATACCGGTAAGTCATTGAATTTATGGTTGTGTTACTAATGTGATAAAAAAATTCATATCTTTCGCGCATTGTTCCACTTATTAAACAGTCAAATGAAAACGCGTCGAAAATTCCTAAAGAACAGTTCCTACCTGGCCGCTGGAAGTATGCTCCTTCCGTTAGGGTGCACTAACAAGAAACAAGAGGTAGCGCAAACTATAACGGAAGAAGTAGTGGAGTCTCTGCCAAAAGATAAGGCCATTGGAGTACAGGTTTACTCCGTCAGGGATGCCCTAAAAGTAGACTTTTCGGGTTCCATGAAGAAGTTGGCAGACATCGGCTATCAGTATATAGAAGCGTACGGCCTTGGCATCGATGGACAGATCCTGGAAATGTCTCCAGAGGAATACAGTCGCATTGTAACGGACACCGGTATGAAAATCCTATCGACCCATAGTACTTATTTCCAGACTGGTGAAGGTGAAAGACTTAGAGATGCCGCATTGACGATGGGAATTCCTCATGTTATGATACCATCTATAAGCAAGGAATATCGAGGAGACTACTATAAGGTAGCCGAGAACCTGAATAAACTTGGTGAAATATTTAATGATTCCGGACTTCTGCTAGGTTATCACAATCACAACTTTGAATTTGAGAAACAGGATGATAAAGTGGGCCTAGAAATTCTGTTACAAGAAACGCAGGCCAATCTGGTGTCATTTCAGTTAGATCTTTATTGGGTGGTTAAAGGTGGTGCTGATCCGGTAGCACTTATCGAAAAATATCCTGGTCGTTTCTGCTCCTTCCACATTAAAGATGCTGCAGAAGATCTGGAGCAAACCACCGTGGGCACTGGTATTGTGGATTTTGAATCCGTATTTAACATCAAAGGCAAATCTGGGATCTCATATTTCTTTGTGGAAGACGAGCGCACTGATGATCCGTTTGGAAACCTGGAATCCGCTTTCAACTACCTGAATCAGGCTGAATTTATTTAGGTTGGTCTTTTCCTTTTATTATTGACACCTGAAACACATTAGTTGTTTGTAGTAAAATTGTTTTATCTTTGTCGATCCGTTGAGGTCACCTTGTCCCGCAGCGCTGTTTGGCCATTGCCGTTATTTAGTCAGGGTCATCTTGTATCAATAAACTGGAATGAAAGTTAAGTTTAATAATCCCGTATCGTCTAATCCGCTTCAAAAAGCCATCAGGGACCGGGTGAACACCTATTTCAAACAAAATAATATCTCAAAAAAGGCCAACGGTAAAATGTGGTTGAAGTCGCTGATATTATTTGGGGTATACTTTGGTATGTATTTCACTCTATTGCTGATCCCTATGCCACTGTATGTAATGTGGTTACTTTCACTGATCATGGGACTAAGTCTGGCCGGAATTGGCATGTCGGTAATGCATGACGCAAACCATGGCGCATATAGTTCACTGCAAAAGATCAACACTTGGCTGGGATACAGCATGAATCTAATTGGTGGAAACAAATTCAACTGGGTGGTTCAACACAACGTAAAGCACCACACTTATACCAATATATATGGGGCCGATGAAGATCTTGACAACGGAGATGTGCTGCGGTTGTCACCTTTCTCCAATTGGCATTGGTTTCATCGTTTTCAACACTACTATTGTTGGTTTTTATACTCACTGGGTACACTCAGTTGGGTAACCATAAAAGATTTCCGGCAATTCAGGGGACTTTATAAAGAAATGGGAGATAGTAAGACCCGCTACAAAAGCGAATTGTTAGTGCTTATTGGCTCCAAAATACTATACTATATATATATGGTGCTAATTCCCTGGCTGGTGCTGGATATTTCTATTATTTACATAGCGATAGGGTTTTTAACAATGCATTTTGTGGCCGGATTTGTACTTAGTGTGACATTTCAATTGGCCCATATTGCTGAGCAGAATCATCATGACTCTGCTCATCTTAAGCAAGAATTCCCCGACAGTTGGATAGTACATCAAATAAAAACAACAGCTAACTTCTCCCGAAGAAGTGCCCTGCTCAACTGGTATCTGGGTGGTTTGAATTTCCAAATTGAGCATCACCTGTTCCCACAGATATGTCATGTGCATTACAGGAAAATATCAGAGATTGTCAGGGAAATCGTTCAAGAGCATGGGCTTTTTTACTATGAGCACCGCAATATGGTAGGAGCCATTCAATCGCATTACCGGACCTTAAAAAAATATAGTATCAAACCGGAGGTTGTATAGTCTGTTGAGTCCGGAAACTGAATAAATTAAGTTCAAATTCAGGAAGAATATTGGTCCATCCAAATTAGAGCGGCAGCTCCAGATACCGCAACATTTTTCTCTGCCATTCCAGAAGACATAATACACACTTTACCTTTATACATTTCCAACAGGTGGTCTTCCATGTGCTTTTGGGTAGGTTCAAAGATCCACTTACCGCAATTGGCCAGCCCTCCTACTAAAAAGTAAGCTTCCGGTTGTGAAAATAGAGTGAAATTAGCTAGTGCCTTGCCCAATATTTCTCCAGTGTATTCAAATGCTTTTATGGCAATTGGGTCACCTTCCTCAGCTGCCCTGGTGATCTCTTCCCCATGCAGGTCGTTGAAAGCAATGCTGCGAAACCTGCTTTCATCCGGATATTTACTCATCATGTAGACTATGGTACGTTTCAACCCGGTAGCCGAGACATAGGCCTCAAGCCCTCCTTTTACTCCCATACCATCCACCCGACCGTCCTCCGGAAGCCATGCAATATGTCCAAATTCTCCCGCAAATCCATCATAACCATACACCAGACTACCGTTTGAAACCACCCCGCTGCCCAAACCGGTACCAAGTGTAATAACTACAAAGTCCTTCATCCCTTTGGCATTCCCAAAAAGCATCTCTCCTAGCGCTGCTGCGTTGGCATCGTTGGTTACTTTCATGGGGATGTCCATTCGCTCTTGTAATTTATCTTGAAGCGGGACGATTCCCTTCCAGTATAAATTAGCGGCATACTCTATGGTTCCACGCTTATTGGATGCATTGGGTGCTCCAATACCTACTCCCAACAGGTTTACCTTAGAGGGCATTTTCTGAATAAGTTCTTGCACAGACTGGGCAGTCTTGTCCAGAAAATCTTCAAGATCCGGATATTCCTTAGTACGGAAATTCATGGAAACTACACATTCCCCTGAATTGCTTACCAAGCCAAGCTTTGTTTTAGTACCTCCAATATCAATCCCTGCTACTAAGTCCATTAGCGATTACTATGAATCGTACAACATAGAATATTTTGTGGTATTGTCAAAATCAGCTGAATATTTCCTGAGCAATCCGTGTCTTTCTATTCAAACCGGAATAATACGGGCCGTAAAATACAAAACCCCGACAGCACCGGGGTTTGACTATTTGAAAATTGAGAGTCAGATCAGTTCAGAGATAAATTGAAACAACTCTTGCTTGTAGCTTTTAAAGCTGTCTTTGAAACCGGTGATCTTGTCGTCTATGATGTCATGTTTTACCCGGTATGACTCCTCATCAGATTCCTCTCCTGTGATGATCCGGTTTAGATATTTTTGGTGTTTCCGCACAGCTTTAGCAAACTCATCCAAGAGTTCCCCCTGGTAGTAGGTGATAAGATTTTGAAGGTGACCAATGGTTTTTTTACCTTTATAGGTAGTTACTTTGCCGGCATTTGAATCAAGTAACTTTTGAAAGAATTCTAATTCAAACTTCCAAAGATCAACTTCAGAAACCCATTGCTTGCTTGTTTTGTGCAGGTCCATCAGACCCTCTCGAAGTAGGAACTCAGTAGTGGTTGCTTTTAATTTCTCCATAGTGAATGATATGTTGGTGCTACAAATTTTACTATTAAAAAAGGTATTGGATGATTCCAATACCTCTATATCCTAACCAGTTGGATGACTATTTCTGCTTTTATCGGAATTTTTACAACAAATTTAAAATTTTGGATGGTAGGTAATATCATATATCCGATCTCGACTTACAACCAGTACATTAATTTATAAAAAAAATGGCACTTCCAAGTGCGATTTTCCAAATAGTTGCAAGAGGAGGTCTTCAAATCCTTTGAAAACTATTTAACACTAGTTGGAGTAAAGCCTGATCATTTGGTCCAGTTCAAAGGAATAAACCCGGATATAGGCCTGATGTAAAAAAAATCCACGTGACATAACAATTTACTCTTATTTACACTTACAATTCAATATTGATTACAAGTTGCAGAAACTTCTTTTTACAATCTTTTTAGTTTAAAACCATTCATTGCTAATGTAATATTGACCGCTAAAATACTTGTTGACTGAACCTACCTGAACAGTTTGATTAGGTGGATAAAAATGTGCAAAAATGGTGTATAAGTATTTTGCGAATTATTTTGTGTTGTAAAATCGGGGCTTTACATTTGGTATACCAAGGAGAGATAAAAGGCCGGCCGTTAAAAGCCGGATATATTAGAGGAAGGATTGGGTGTAACAGATCTTACGGGGTTTGGAAAGTTCAATACAGAATTTAATATATTAGAATTGGAGTAAATCAGTTTTTAGGAATTGATTTCGAAAAGGAAGCCAGAATAACTGTAACTTGGAATTCTACAAGATCTACGGATGTTGCAGAATTAAGCGGGAATAGTTTCGTAAGAAGGTGTTCCCGCTTTTGTATTTACATTAATATATACAGACCTAATCCAGTTTACGGAGCTTGTTTTATAATCACGTTATTAGCTCAATTCAACTATGACACTCAAGCCAGGGGATAAAGCGCCGGATTTTGAGATTCAAGATGAATCTGGCAACATGGTAAAACTATCGGATTACCGGGGCAGCAAACTGGTACTGTTCTTCTATCCCAGAGACAATACACCCACATGTACCAAAGAAGCCTGTAATCTGCGGGACAATTACCAATCTTTTAAGGATCTCGGATATGAAATACTAGGCATTAGCAGCGACAACAGTAAATCTCACCAAAAATTTATTGACAAGCATGAATTGCCCTTTTCCTTATTGGCAGATACTGAAAAACACTTGCACCAAGCCTATGGAACCTGGGTGGAAAAATCGATGTACGGACGCAAATATATGGGAACAGCCAGGATTACTTTTGTAATCGATGGAAATGGAGTAATTGAAAATATCATTGAGAAGGTCAAGGCCAAAGAACACAGTGACCAAATACTTGGACAGTTTTGAGTTTTTAGTTTTTAGTTTTTAGTGCTTAGTTTTTAGTGCTTAGTCGGTTAAAAAATTGTCAATCAGTCCTTCTATAATTCAGTCCCTTACTAAAAGATGGAGTTGATTTTTTCTTCAGACTGCTTGCTTCATAATACCGGAGGTCATCCTGAATCTATTGAACGTCTGGACGCTTTTAAGGGACTTCAGAATAATAACATACCTGCCGGGGAAGAGTATTTGGAGCTTGTACATACACCTGACCATATTGAAAAAGTTAGGTCTCATTGCAATCAGTCAATACCCCTGGATCCTGATACCCTCACCAGCCCACACAGCTTTAGTGCTGCCTGTGCAGCGGTAGGAGCAAGTATTACTGCAGCAACCTCTGGTGGGTTCGCTCTGGTCAGGCCGCCAGGGCATCATGCTTACCCCCAAAGGGCCTCAGGATTTTGTCTTTTTAACAACATCGCAATTGCTGTCCGGTTCTTGACAAGTCAAGGAAAAAAAGTATTCATTCTGGATATAGATGGCTGTGTTTTATGATAACCCGAAGGTACTTTATTGCTCACTACATCAATATCCCGCTTTTCCAGGAACCGGATGGGTAGATGAAATTGGATCCGGCCGGGGTCAGGGCTTTACTATAAATATTCCTATGCCACCCGCTTCCGGGGACGATGTATTCTGGAATGGCTTAGAATATGTGCTCCCTATTGCCCGGGCCTTTGATCCGGAGATAGTCGCAGTGTCTGCCGGATTTGATGCACATCAACTAGATCCTTTACTTCAACTCAAACTTAGTCTGGATTGTTACCACCAATGCGGCGCCTGGTTACGGAGCAACTTTGACAAAGTTTTTGCGGTCCTGGAAGGAGGATACAACCTTAATATTCTGCCAAAAGCAATTTATCAATTTGTGGATGGTTTCAACGGAAAAAATCCAAAGTACCTGGAAGACCCCACCACCTCCGACCCATCAGTACGAACTGCATTTAATAGAAACCTGGACCAACTACATCATATATTAAAAGACTATTGGCCCATATAGCACTCTTTCTTGAAGAATTAGGGTTATATAGGTACTTTTAGCAATTGTCATCTTTTACAGCTTTGATCCAATGGAATTTGTTTAATACCCTGGGGGTAATAGGGGCATCACTTTATCTTTTGTTGATAGCCTTTATAGTTTTTTCTCTTCTTAGAGAGAACAGGGACCCTGAGATTACCCTTGCATGGGTACTGGT
>QIEB01000660.1 GCA_003229495.1 Flammeovirgaceae bacterium | reverse complement strand
ATCACCAGTGGTTTCTGTTATAAATCCTTTCTCTATCATTGCCCGGCTATTGGTTAGATGCAATTGAAATACATGGCCACCAGTTTCAATGTCGACTCCGATTGACAATGAGTTATGCAAACCCAGGTCCTCTGGTGGGTTAAACATATAAAAATACTCAAAATTGACTGCCAGGCGTTTGGTGATTTTATGTCTGGCTCCAATTCCCAAGGCATATATATCATTATCATCCTGTTCCCGTTTCACCAGGTTTTTATGCACTAAACTTGGTGATAGCTGCAAAGAAAAGTTAGGATTGAATTTTCTGGCAAGTAGTAACTGGTAGGTGTAACTGGTACGGTTTGCAAAATCCCAATCCTGGTCTGGAGGGGCCTCAGAGCTATTAATCGCCATACTAGTAAAAAGAACAGCCGTTAAAGGGATATTTCTCAATCCTTGTTGTTGTCTTAACAGTCGATACTTAATGAATCCATCATATTGCTTTTCAAATGAACTCCTTCCGATACCCACATTGAGATTTTTTAGCAAGCCAAACTCCAGCCCAATTCGATTGTTCGCATCATCCAACCCAAAAAATTCACTAATACCTTGGTTAATCCGACCAAAGCGGTGAGAAATTAAGACTTCCATTACACCAGGAGCTCTTAGCTCCACAGAGTGTCCATTGATCACACGACTGCTTTTGAAAGTAGCCTCTGTATAGACAATTGAAGTTGAGTCTTCATTTTCCTGATTAAGAAGGTCCATCAAATCATCCTGAGCCAATAGAGTGATTTTCAGGCAAAACAGACAGAAAAACAAACAACTAGTTCGAAGCATAAGGACTGTAATTAAACTCGATACTAACTTCAACAGATTCAGCTATATTACTAAATAATATTCTGGGGATCTTTATATTATAGTCCTTTAGCAATATTGGGAATTTTGCCTTAAGAGTGACACCGTCCTGTTCTACCATAATTTCACCGGTTACTTCAATCCTTTGGGTTATTCCATGAATGCTAAGCTCACCCACTGCTATTGACTGGTAAATTCCTTCCAAGGATTGGAAACCGCTCACTTTTCCTTTGAAGGTCGATTTAGGGAATCTTTCCGAATCCAGGTAATTCTCATTAAAATGCTTTCTCATTAAGGATTTCTTGAATTCGAATTCCTTGATGGGCACCGAAAAAACTAATTCGCCTGTAGACAAGTCAAAAATGCTGCTGGCCTCCATATTAGTAGCTTCAATATTCTCAATGATAGCCTCTGAAAAGAAAGCTACGGTAGCACTAGTGGATATATATTTCTGAGCTAATGCCTGGGTATGTATGAACAATGCTATCGCAATCACTGAAATTCTCATAAGTCAGTTATTTTGCGCTCCGTTATCTACCCAACAGGCGATATCATCGATTTGTTTGGCTGTAAGTACTATACCGGAACTTGATGGGGGCATAGTACGATTGCCTGTGCGTTCTTTAATCAATAGCGCCTGTGTTTGGACGTTTTCCAGTAGTCCCCAGTTGGGTAAGGCGGGGTTACTTCCATCATGACAGTTTGATAAAGCACAGTTATTGGCAATAAATGGCTTGATTACATCGCTGTAGGTGGTTATTTCAGGTTGACAAGGGTTGCTTCCAAATAAATCATCTTCGCTTTCGTAGGCGCAAGAATTAATGGCCATTACCATCACGGCCAACCCCCATAAAAGCACATTTTTGAAAGAACGCTTATAAATTGTATCCATAGACTGCTATCTAAGTAATCATACCTAATCAACTCCAATATTACAAACCCCCATTGACCCTAGTTATCCTGTGCTCCTTCATCAATCCAGCAAAAAATAGCGGCCTTCTCCTCCGCTGATAGAGGGTCTCCTGATCGTGGCATGTCATCGATTTTCAACCTTTGTCTAACATTACCCGGGTCATTATTGGCCCTGGCCTGAAAAACAGAGAAAATAGTGTAATCAGGTAATCCGGTTCCGGCTACATGACAACCTGCTATTGCACACCTTGCTTGAACAATTGGATCAACACTATCTTGATAGCTTACATTACCAGCGTTGAATGCTACGGTGGCCATAGCATTGGAACTACAATTGTCTGCATCTACCACATCGATGGTGTAAGTGCCTGGCTCCAGTGAGGTAAAGGTGTTGTTAGCAAATTCTATCCCTATCGGTTGGGGGTCGATATTCACGGTTAGATTACCTGTTCCTCCATCTATGGTTAGGGCTATTTCACCATTATCCTCACCACAAAGGCTCGGAGTTGACATTAACGATATACTAGGTCCGGTAACGTTACAATCCAAACCTGGTGGAGGGTTTCCATCATCACTGCAGGCAGCCAATACGGTGATAACGGTAGTAATAATTACATTTATTAGTGTGCCTTTTTTATTCATAATTTCAATTTTAATTCTTAAAATGTTTAACCACTTTTTCTAGTCTCTTATCAATTATTAGTATTATTCATGTTAATTGTTTCGTGCCCCATCATCCACCCAGCAGGCTATTGCTTCTATTTCTGCAGGGTCCAGCTCAGGATTTCCCGCTGGAGGCATGGTCCCACTTGAAGTTCTTGACTTGATAATTGCCGCATTTGCTTGAACATTTGTTAATTCAGTCCAATTGGGAAGGTTTCCGTTACTACCATCGTGACAATTGCTTTTGGCACAATTCGAATCAATTATTGGTATAATTACATTATTATAACTCACTCCACTAAGTACGCTTAAAGTGATGCTGGTCTGACAGCCATCATCGTCTGTTACCAAGGCTGTATAGTCTCCTGTGCCCAACCCTGAGAAAATGTTTTCTGCCTGGACGATTCCGCCATCCAAACTATACGAATAGGGCTCTTTACCGCCAGAGGCAGCAATGGATATAGTCCCATTTGACGTCTGACAACCAGCTGCTGCTAACTCAGCAGTAAATGAAAGGTTATTGATATTTGAAATATTTACATTTACCGTTGATGTACAATTATCTCCATCGCGTACGGTCAGCGTATGATTGCCAGCAGGAATCCCCTGAACCATGGTGGTACCCGACTGGACCGGTTGAAAACCTGAACCCGCAACATTAAATTCGAAAGTGGGATTACCACCTGAAATTGTTAGTTGGAAACTACCGTTTTCAAGTCCACAGGTAGCATCTATAGAATTGTTTACTGATACCTGAAGATTCGAAGCTGCACAATCAACCGGCTCCTGATCGTCGTCGCCGCAACCGTTCACCAGCACCATGAGTGAAAAGGCCGTAACTGTTCTTTGGATTGAAGAGGAATTCATTTTTGGCAGGTTAGTTAAAAAAATAGTTAATATCCTAGGATAAACTGAATCAAATCATCTTTTCTCGATAAGTTAAGTTTCTTTCTTATCCTGTAGCGAGCCTTGTTTGCACTCTCAGCTCCAATAGCCAGGTTTTGGGCTACCTCTTTGGTACTTAGGTTTTGTCTTAATAACGAACAAATTCGTAAATCATTTGATGTAAGGCTGGGAAAGCCGTTTTTTAATCTGCATATAAACTCCTGTTTAGGTGCAAGGGGTAATTTTGAGCTTATGGCAACGTCCTCTTGGTAATCCTGGAACACCTGGCCTAAATGACTTAGCAGGGAAGATAAACAATCTGTGGAATTGACTAAATCATTCAAACGCTTCCAATGAAACTTTGATTTCCATAATCTACTAGACTCCTGAGCCAGGCGCAAATTTAGCTTAGCGATTTCCCGGTCTTTTTCTTCTAAGATCCTGGTTGCCTTTTCCTGATCCAACCTCGTACTTGAATCGGCCAGTTGTTGCTTTGAAATAGTCAGGTTGCTGGTATTGTAAAACACTTTATCTACCCTTTCCATATCATATATAAACCAAAAATATAACTATCTAAAATTGTATTTAAGCGAAAATGAAGTACCGGTACTCCACAAATCTACTTGTCCAAAACCTACTCCGGTTAACGGTAATTTAATGAACGGCTCAATTTCTAAGAACCATTGTCTCCCTATGGACCTCTGATAACCGAAAGACAAATTGTAAATAGCAAAGTAGTGTTGATTTTCGTTTTTCCCACTCCATGACTGTACTAATAACGGATTACCATCTTGGTATTGGTAAAAGTAATCTTCCGTTAAAAATAGGTAGGTGCTTAATCCGGTGCCGACAAATAGCCGATTTTTCTTTTCAGGTCTAAAATAGTATCGTATGTTAAGCGGAATGTCAATTACTTCGCAGGTAGCATAGGTCATTTCGGGGACTACTCCATAGTCCCAAAATCCTTTAGGAGGAGTATAGTCCTCTCCTTTAGCTTTGTAGTTTTTCTTTGAGTATATCAGACCCGACTGGATACTCCATCTCCGGCTTAACTGATATTCAACTATAATACTTAGGTTAGCTCCAGGCTTAGCTACTTCAGAAGACCCTACCCTGCTGAAATCAGGAGCATAACCAAATCCCAAAAACCAAGGGGACGAACTTGCTTCTAATACCGGGGGCGGTTCCGTATTGTTCAAATTGATTCCCTTAATTTGATCCGGTAAAGGCTGTTGATCTACCGATTTAATGTCTGGCTGGATTGAGGATATCAAGTGTATCGATGATAATTTCAAAGCGGTCTCCTCTGCTATTTTAGCAGTGGAATTATTTTTTGCTATTGAAGGAACTTCCGTGGTGCTGATTTGGGTAAGACTTGAATTATTACTATCTGCACCCGCTGTTATTACCGCAGGCGCTTTTTCCTTGTCTGCAACTTGATTGGTTGGAGATTTTGATGTTAGATTTCTTTGCTCAATATCCTGAAGTACTTCATAGTTCTCTGATTTAGGTTGGCCTGAGGTAATTTCCTGCTCCAAATCACCCGATGATGATGGCCTTTGGACATTTGAAGACTGACCCACTATAGAATTATCCATGGAGAGATTTGATTGAGGAAAAGTGCCCACATTCCAAAAGAAAAATGCAGAAAGTATAAATACCACTATTAACAACTCGAAAAATCCGCTGTTATCAGAGTTGTTTTTAGGGAATACAAAATCAAGCTTTTGATTCATTTGCTCCCATGATACCGGATCAAAAGGAACACTGGAGTTTTCCAATTGTTGCTTGATTTCGGCATCAAATTCATTTTCTGATAAATTATCCAAATTCATCTTTGTATACTTTTTTTAAAGCTTTTTGTAGCTGCGTTCTGGCCCTGGATAAATTAGATTTAGATGTACCTATGCTAATTCTTAGGAGTTCGCTGATTTCCTGATGCTTATATCCATCAATTACATACATATTAAACACTGCTCGATAAGAAGGGGACAGCAGTTGAATTTGATGAATCATCTCATCATATGTCATTCTCTGGATAACAGATGGGGCAAAAGAAGCAGCCTCATAGTACTCTGGTGTATTCAGATGGGTATGCTTTTGTTCTTTCCTGTAGTGATCAATAGCACTGTTAATCATAATACGTCTGATCCAGCCCTTGAATGATCTATCCGGACTGTACATGTCCAATTTGGTAAAGATCTTCAGGAATCCATCGTTTACAACTTCGACAGCTCGATCATAGTCGTCACTGTATCTTAAACAAATGGCCATAGCAAAACCGTAGTGCTGCTCATATAACAGCCGTTGGCTCCGTCTGTTACCGTTCTTGCACCCCGCAATCAAGACGGAAAGATCCAGATGATTATTTTGTCTAGCGCTCACAAATGGGTGTTACAATACTAAGCACGCAGGTTTAACAAAGAAGGTTGCCTGTTAAGTTTCAAAAATACATTCATGTGGCAATGAATGTACAAAATAAATTGAGCGGTAATTGCAATTGTACTATACCCTGACCCCCATTATTAGAATGTCATCAGTTTGTTCATTTCGGCCTTTCCAGGTGGATATTTCAGCTTCAAGGTATCCTTTCTGCCTGGCCATATTATGTGGTTGCATAATATTTAACTGATGCTTTAATCTCCAATTCATAAACTTCTTATTATCAGGGCCTCCAAATTGGTCGATTATCCCATCACTGAATAAATAAAAGGTATCTCCGTCACTTAATTGGATAGATTTCTCATCAAATTTACGTTCGTTTTTGTATCGGGTTCCAGCAATACTTTGGATGTTACCCTTTATTACGTTTAATTTGTTGTTTTTGTAATAATAGAAGGGCCTTTTCGCTCCGGAAAAGACCATAGATTTGGTTTCTTTATGGAACTTACACATTCCAATATCCATTCCTTCGTTAGTGATTTGATTGTATTTTTCCTGATGCAAAGTATTAGTAATTTCACTATGTAAAACCGTAAGGATTTCAGCTGGGGCTACCACTCCCTGTTCCAGCACAATCTGATTTAATAGGCTATTGGCCATTACGGTCATGAACGCTCCTGGAACTCCATGACCTGTGCAATCCATGACCGCAAAAATAAGATAAGGCTCGACGGTTGCCATCCAAAAAAAGTCCCCATTTACTATGTCTCTGGCCTGTGAGAGAATGAAATAGTCCTTGATG
This sequence comes from Flammeovirgaceae bacterium, assembly GCA_003229495.1. Classification (GTDB taxonomy): domain Bacteria; phylum Bacteroidota; class Bacteroidia; order Cytophagales; family Cyclobacteriaceae; genus SZUA-3. The sequence goes on along the minus strand of QIEB01000660.1, from coordinate 3,286 downwards.
CCTGTTTTTAAGGTTTCCGGATCTGGTCGGATCGAATCCTGGATACCTTTCGCATACATTATGCTATCTAGTATGTCTATATTCTTCCTGGCAATTTCCCGGTTCTGACTCTCCAATATCTCATTTGATTTTATCCGGAATTTATACCGTTGATATAGAACAGACGTCAATATAAAAATGAAAACCATTCCGCCTGTTAAGAAATAGGTGACTGTTCTGTTTTTTGATAAGCTGAGTACCTGAATCTCGCTTTCCTTTTTAAGCAGCTGGATTTCTTTCTCTCTCTGCTGGATTTGATAATTCGTTTCAATTTCGGTGATCTTCCGGGCGTTTCTTTCTAAATATACCAGGTCCTTGAGATCCGATTGTTTCTTGTAATAATCAAGTGCCGTACGGTATCTGCCAAGTCTTTTATAGGCTTCAGCTAAACCTTGATAGCTGGTGATCATCCTAGCTTTAGCGTCCATTGGTTCACTGAGGGCAAGAGATTGATTATATGACTCTATTGCCCTTTGCAGATTACCTCTCCTCAGATAAATGTTGGAAATGTTGTTGTATAAATGAGCTTTATCATAGTCGTTCTCCAAATTCTTGCCCATTTCAAGCGATGAATTGAAGTACCTTAGTGCAGAATCGTATTGTTGTTGGTGGAAATAATACAGCCCAATGTTATTAAAAGTATTAAAAATACCCAGGGTATCGTGTTGTTGTTCGTCAATTATCAATGCCTTGTTAAAATATTCATAAGCTTTGTCTGGGTTGTTAGTTTTATTATAAAGGAATCCTATATTATTGATGGTATTGGTTATGGTCCCATGATCGCCAATCTGTTCCTTTATGTCCAATGAACGGTGGTAAAAATCCAACGCCGTTGGGTATCTTTTTAGTTCATCGTAGATGATCCCGATATTGTTGTAGGCACTGGCAATGCCCCGTTTGTCTTCTTTTTGTTGTTGAATTTTTAAGATCCTGATAAAATAGTCCAGGCTCTGTTCAAAATCATTACTGCTATAAAAAGTTAGGCCGATATTTTTGAGCGATAACAATATCAACAAAGTATCACCAAGTTCAGTGGCATTTTGAAGCGATTGTTCAGCAAATTCCAGTGACAGCTCAGGGGCGTAACTTCGGGTATTCTCAGAAATTTTCAGCAGTACATCAATTTTTTCCCTGCCTTTAAGATTATTTACCCTGCTTAATAAACTATCTTGCTGGTCTATGGCCTTAGCATAGAGGAAAGCCATAAGAAAAGCAATAAGCAAACAAGAAATTTTCATATTAAATGGTCTGCAGGTCACTTTTTTCACCCAAAGGAAAAAGAAATATAGGGTTTTTTAGTTAATTATATAGTATTCAAAATCCATTTTAGTAACCCTCGAACAAATAAAACTTGATGCTGAAAACATATATTTTACGCAAAGGTTTAATAATATTTTTTATGTTGTCAATTGTCATTCCCGGAGGCAGCAGCTGCGCTAAACATGACGCAAATAAGGTAACAGTGGTTAAACCCAAGGGTAAGAAAAAGCCTTATAATCCCAAAAAGCACAAGAACAGCAAGCGTACCAAAAAAGTAAAAATGGATAACTAGTGTTAGGAATATAGCTAATATGTTGTACCATAAATTGATACGCCAGGCAAGTACCACGGTGCTCTTAATTATAGCATTTTCATGCACTCAAATACCTGATCAACACTTACGCGGCAAATTAGCTGCCAACGGTATGGTAAGCTCGGCTCATCCTGCTGCCACAGAGATTGGCCTATCCATTTTAAAGCAAGGGGGGAATGCTTATGACGCTGCAATTGCCGTTCAATTCGCTTTAGCTGTGGCCTATCCAAACGCAGGGAATATTGGGGGCGGAGGGTTTTTAGTATACCGTAAAACCAATGGAGAAATCGGAAGCCTGGATTTTAGGGAAAAAGCTGCCCTGGCAGCGCACAAAGACATGTACCTTGACCAAAACGGGGATGTAATTGCTAACCTAAGCACAAAAGGTCATTTAGCAGTTGGGGTACCGGGCTCAGTGGATGGCATGATCAAGATACATCAAAAATTGGGGAGTATGCCATTTCCAGTACTGATTGAACCTGCCATTCAACTGGCATTGAAGGGAGTAGTGTTAACTACCAGAGAAGCTGCTAAACTCAATAGTCAACAACAGAATTTCATTGAAGCGAACAGCCACATTCCGTATTTGGTGCGTGATGCGCCATGGAGTAAAGGAGACACTGTTTTCCACAAAGCACTCGCTGCAACCCTTACTCGTATTCGGAATAATGGACGTGCAGGCTTTTATGAGGGCACTACTGCTCAACTAATCGTAGATGAAATGAAAAAGGGCAACGGAATTATTACCAAAGAAGATCTGGCCATATACCAATCAATTTGGAGAGAACCGCTGGTTGGCATATATAAATCCTACCGGGTTATCGGAATGCCTCCACCATCCAGCGGAGGGGTCGCTTTGATGCAACTACTAAAGGGAATTGAATCCTATGATATCCGCCACTGGGGGCTTAATTCCACACGCACAATACATGTTATGACAGAATTGGAACGCCGGGTTTATGCCGACAGAGCAACCTATCTTGGTGACCCGGATTTTTACCAAGTACCAATGGATAAGCTTATTAGTGAAAACTACCTTCAACTACGATTTTCTGATATTGACCTGTTGGTGAAATCATCCTCACAGGCCATAGAGACGGGGTCGTTATCTATGATAGAAAGCGTTGAAACAACTCATTTTAGTATAGTAGACGCCAACGGCAATGCAGCGGCTATAACCACTACATTAAATGGCAGCTACGGAAGCAAAGTGATGGTGGAAGGTGGTGGATTTTTACTTAACAATGAGATGGATGATTTTAGCGTGAAACCCGGCGTACCCAATATGTTTGGGTTGGTTGGCGATAAGGCCAATGCCATTGCTCCTCAAAAAAGAATGTTGAGTTCCATGACTCCAACTATTCTTGAAAAGAATGACTCCTTATTTATGGTGGTCGGCACACCGGGGGGAAGCACTATCATAACCTCTGTATTCCAAACTATTTTGAACGTGATCGAACACGGTATGACTATGCAAGAGGCGGTCAACGCCAAGAAGGTACATCATCAGTGGTTACCGGACCACATTTCGTATGAGTTAAATGCCCTGGATAGTACTACATTTTCAGAGTTGCAAGAAATGGGTCATATATTAAAGCTAAAAGATGATATTGGCCGTATGGATGCAATACTGATTCTTGAAAACGGATTGCTTGAAGGAGCAGCGGATTACAC
>QIEB01000392.1 GCA_003229495.1 Flammeovirgaceae bacterium | reverse complement strand
TCCCAAAAAACATCAATGTTGGAAATCCATCCAGGCACCAACACTAAGTCGGGTGGCCCTGTCCCAACAACCTGATAGGCGATATTTATATCTCCACTTTTGGCGTATTTAGTTTCAGGAAGCATGTTTTAAACCAGTTATGCCATCAATATAATTAATTATTTGTTTGATAACGGGTTTTGAAGGCAGCCATGTCAGAATGATCTTCTTAGCTTCAGGGTTAACGAAAAAACCTACCCTTTGACAGAAGTGGATAGTGAAGATAATTAACACTTGTCCGTTGTACTTGTTACTTATATTTTCAATTTTATAGGTTATTGCAATGCTCAATAAAAGTGTGACCCAATAGTGGACCAATCAAAATTCAAGGCGATTCTTAAAAAACTATCCATTTTCTCCTTAAAAGTAGCTCTGGGATTTCTATTGTTAGTTCTGGTGTTACTTCTACTGGTTCATACACCACCCATTCAGAAAAGGATTACTGCCAAAGTTTCCAGCTACCTCTCCGCAACTACCAGGGGCAAAGTGGACATTGAAGAAATACGGTTTTCCTTATGGGGAGAAATTGTGGTAAAAGGGTTTGTAGTGATCGACCCTGAGGGTAATAGTTTGCTCTCAGCTCAAAAATTAGCAGTCAGACCGGATATCATGCTATTACTTTCAGGTAATCTGGCTTTTGCGGATGTTGATATGGCAGGCGTGAACTTTCATCTTCTCAATACCACAGAGGGACTGAATATTCAGTTTATTATCGATGCTTTTACACCTAAGGAGAGACCTCCGTCCTCTGACAAAAAAAAGTTTTCAATCCAGGTCACCCGGGTGAATTTTGAAAATGTACACTTTGAGTATCAATCGAAAATTGATAGTGTTGATTTAGCCATAAAGCTTGGAATTCTCAAGGCTGACGATTTTGCGCTGTCAATCAGTCCCAATAAAATCCGCTCAACAAAAATTTACCTTGAGCAGACAAAAGTAACCACGATTTCTTCCCAAAAACCCCAAAAAGCTGAATCTCCAAAACTTTTCCCCCTTGACTTTGGCTCTGGTTTTGATTTTGAAGTAGGTACTATTGAATTAAAAGACAACTATGTTGCTTTTCATGTAGGTGAAATACTTGAAACCCAACGCTTTGATCCAAATCACCTGGTATTAAGCGATGTTCAACTCCAACTAAATGACCTTTTCGTAAGAGAGGACTCCCTGTCTGTAGAGGTACAACAGTTTACTGCTGAGCTCCCTGATTTTTCCTTATCCGGTTTCAGGGCAAAATTTCATTCCAACCTCAAACAGTTGGTTCTTTCCGACCTTTTTCTGTCCACGGACGACTCTGAAGTGCGCTTGGATGCTTTGGCTTCATATGATCACTGGCCCAATCTATTGAACGATCTGGATAAAGCCAATTTGGAACTATCTATACTGGCAAATATCCACCCTGGTGACCTGCTATACTTTCTTAATGATACCATTCTATCAGTGGTTGAGCATTGGCCCCCCATTGAATTGGATATAAATGGGAGGCTTTCCTCCGGTACTGTCGAAATAGATACCGCAAGTATCGTGGTGGGGAATAGTGCTCTTTTAGTTAACGGAACCATGAAAAATTTGCAGGATCCTGCTGGCAGGTCTTGGGAAAATGTTAGCATCAATACTATGATAGGTCCAACCTTTAGAAGTTTAGCAACTCCATATATTGGTAATTTTAAGCTGCCCCAAGCCCTGAATTTTCAATTGACAAGCTCTGGCAATCTCAACAGTTTTTACGTTGAAAGCCAGATCAATTCTTCAAGTGGCGATGTTAAGGCCCAAGGCAAGGCTGGTCTGAAGCAAAATGCCCTGGCAGTAGATTTCATGATTGATGGTGACAAAGTTGATCTGGGAGGGTTAATGGATGTATCCTGGCTGGGGCCAATCGATCTTTCTTTGCATGCAGTTGGTAATGCAAACAATTCTACAAGCATGGTGGTCTCAGGCCAGATTGAAAAAATGCAAATATCTGATAACGAGATAAAAGACATTGAGGTACAGAGCAACATCGATTTGAACAGCGCATCGGTAACCTTATTGATTATGGATCCGGATTACCGGTCCAAAATTCTCTCCGAAATACAATTCGAGGGACCATTTAGCATAAACAGCAGCCTACAATTAGATGATTTCAGTTTGGGCAAATTGCTCCACCAAGACACCATTTTATTGGTTTCAGGGGATATCAATTCAAAAATATCCATAGATCAGTCTGACATGGAGGGGTTTCTGAAAGGCCAGAACATTTCATTGAAAACCCAGTCCACTAACTACCTGATGGATTCTTTAGCGCTTGATTTAATGATCTCTCCTACAATCAGCGCAATAAATCTCTATTCCGATGATATGAACGGTGTATTGGAAGCGAACTTCGATATTCAAAAGGGCTCTGAGGTAGTCGGGGATTTATTTAGAAATTATTGGAGTTTATCAGACAGTATTCAAAATATTCTAAAAGACCGGAGGTTCAACTTCAGTCTTGAAGTGGAAGATGCAGCGCCACTTCAATTTTTCAATAACCAGATAAAAGACTTTGCAGAATTGCACATCTCTGGAAATTTTCATGAAAATGATCAAGCTTTGAAGATTGAAGCGGAAACCCATAAGTTTAATGGATTTGGAATATCTCTGGATACCCTGAAGGTCAATTTTGATGTCCTCCAAAACAACATTAATTCCAATCTTCAGGTTGAAAACATTTCTTATGATAGTGTCAGAATTGGGAATCTGGACTTCCATATACGGAATAATGGTGACAGCATCTTCTCGAATTTCGCTCTATACCGGGATTCTATCTCCCTTTTAAATATCAACACACATTTTAAACCAACGGAAAATGGAAGGGCCATCTATTTGGATAACCTTATCTCGTTCAACAGGGAACTAAACATCAACCGGAATAACCCGGTGTTTTGGGTAGATAATAATTTGGTATTTAAGGATTTTATAGTTAGTAGGGGTGATTTAGAAATAGAAATAGATGGGGATTTGAACAAGTTTGATCTAAGCATAAACAATGCAGATTTAAGAAACTTAAACTATCTATTAGCCCAAGACTCCGCCGTCATCGATTATGGAAATCTGGATGGTTTTGTCTCATATGCTAAGGTTGACAATCAGATCAACATCCAGGCGGCAATCGATAGCCTGACCTTCAAGAATACACCTCCCATAAATATTACCGCTAAGGCAATCACGGAAGATGTCCGCGTTCCAATTGAATTTAGCCTCAAAAGCGCTACCAACAACATCGAATTGGCGGGAGACTACTTTATTAATAACTCTGAAATCGATGCGCTATTAAAGCTTGACATTAATGACCTGGAAATGTTTCAATTCTTGTTTTCCGGCAAAATGGAAGAGATGAGCGGGTCAGTAAATGGCCAGACCAGGATTACCGGAACCTTACTGGAACCGAAATATCAAGGCTCCTTAAGATTTACAGATGTTGATCTCACTACTTCGAAACCGAGATCAACCTTCCAATTAAGGGATGAAACTATCAGCTTGAATAACTCAGGCATCAAATTAGATAATTTCACCATCTACGATCAATGGGAAAACCCGCTCATCCTAAACGGTGCCTTAAAAACCGAAGACTATCAATCCTTCGAGTATGATCTTACACTTGATACAGACCACTACTTACTTTTGAATAATCCTTCCACCGAGGAGTACCCAATTCAAGGGACTCTGGTGGTTGGCAGTAATTTAAAACTCAAAGGCAATGAAAAAGATACCTATGTTGAGGCCAATATAATCGTTAGGGATACTACAGAGTTAACCATTGTAATACCCCAAAAGGATCTGGAACTTATAACCAATGAAGGAATTGTCGAGTTTATAGACCCGGAGCAATCAAATGATTCCATCCATATTTCTCAAACCCAAAGTTTTTATGATTCACTGATCGCCACTCTGCCAAACTTTAATTTGACTTCGGCCATTACTCTTGAAGATGAAGCTGTATTCAGAGTTATTGTTGATGCCCGCTCAGGTGATTATGTTGAAGCTTCTGGAGCTGCCGAGCTTGAGTTGAGCTTTGATCGAACTGGCAATATTCAACTTGAAGGGAGTTATTCCATTACTAAAGGATTTTATCAACTTTCCTTTTACGATTTGGCCAAAAAGAAATTCATAATTGTCCCGGGGTCAAACATTAACTGGACAGGAAATCCAAATAACGGAGATTTGGACATTCAAGCGCTTTACACCATAAAAACTTCTTCCATCGGGTTGATTGGACATGAAATTGGGGAAAATGAAAAGGCAGTCTACCGAAAATCTCTTCCCTACCAAATAGGCATTGTCATTACTGGCAATATTGAAAATCCTCAAATATCCTTCTCATTAGATCTTCCGGAAGAAGAAAAGGTCAACTATCCTGCTTTGGCCAACAAACTGGATCGTTTTAAACAACCGGAATTTGAATCCGAGCTAAACAAGCAGGTATTTGGTTTATTGGTGCTGGGAGGGTTTATACCAGAATCGAGCGGGAGTGATTTTGATCAGAGTTTAATTGCTACTACCGCACTGTCAAATAGTGTAAACAGCATTCTTGCTAGTCAATTCAACCGATTTGCCAGCCAAATCATTCGAGGGGTAGATATCGATATAGGACTACAATCTTACAGCGATTATTCTACAGGCAGTGGCAAAACCCGAACCGCCATGGACTTCAGGGTAACCAAACGATTAATGGATGACCGGTTATCGATTGAAGTTGGTGGTGGTTTGGACATCAACGCCGAACAATCAGGAGTAAATACCGGAGGTGATAGTTTCAGAGGAGATATCACTGTCATCTACGATCTTACCGAATCAGGTGCCAAGCAGCTCAAAGTGTTCAATAATGAAACTTATGATATCATTTATCATGAGATTAGAAATACCGGCATTTCATTGATTTTCATCAAAGAATTTGACAAAGACCAAAAGAGATCAGAATGATGAAATTATGTCAATTTCATATTCTTCCCCTTTTGGTTACTGGTTTGTTGGGATGCACCGGAATGCAAAATATTTCCTCAGAAGATCCTCTGTTCATTGGAAATGATTTTATCCTATCAGATGGTGCTCAAAAGGCCAAAGGTGTTATCATTGAAACCGGCCAACAAATACAACCAAAACCGAACAATCGATTTTTATGGATGAGACCGGCATTGGCCAGGTACAACATGCTTTCTGATTCCGCGAAAAAGAAAAAATTTTGGAAGAATAAAATTTCCGAACCTATCCAACTATCGCAAACACGACCTTCTCAAGGGGGGAAAACTTTGCAAAACAGAATCTTCCACCATGGCTATTTTCATAATTCGGTATCTTTTGATACGCTCCGGATTGGTAAGAAAAAAGCAAAATACCGTTATGAAATTACCTTAAATGACCCCTATAGATTTGGGTCTGTGGTATTCCAGGACCCTAAGGATGATCTGACAGAAAAGATTAATTCTTCACAAGAAAACTCCTTGCTAAAAACAGGAGATCTATATTCTCTGGAAACCATTAAAAAAGAAAGAGTCCGAATCGATAAATTTTTGAAAGACCGCGGGTACATTTATTTTAATCCCGAGTTTATCTTCCTCCAAGCAGATTCAATTAGCGAGGACCATGTGGTCAACATCAAAGTATTGGTAAAACCTGAAACCCCTCCGGAATCCAGGATACCATATTCGATTGGGAAAATCTATCTACATGATGATTATTCTTTGGATAATTATTCACCAGATACCCTGGATTTAGACCCATATTTTCTGATTTCAGAGAATAATGACCTGAAGTTTGATGCATTAGTGCGAGGGGTTTTCCTGGAACCGGGTCAAGTATATTCTAGAACCAACCACACACAAACCATCCGCTACCTGAATAATCTTCCAATAATACGATCCACCAGCATAAAGTTTTCACCAGGTCAGCACAAAGACCAACTGGATATCCTGGTCTATTTGACAAAAGGAAAACAATATGCTTATAGTGCAGAATTCAATACAATATTTCGGTCAACTAACTATTTTGGTCCGGGGGTAATATTAAGCTACACCAACCGGAATGCAAGACAAGGTGCGGAACAATTGAAAGTAAACCTCAGAGGGAGGTTTGAAATGCAAATTGCAGATGGTACCGTTAATCCGGCTTATGAATTGGGGCTGGAAGTAAATTATACGCTTCCAAGAATGAGCCCTGCATTTCTGGGAAATCTAGGGAAAAAAAAGTTGCCACAAACTACAATCTCTGTTGGATATAACCTTTTTAATCGCCTCGACTTGTATCGACTAAATTCCGTTTTTACGGACCTAAGTTACCGATGGAGTAAAGATAATGTAAAAAGTCACCGGTTCAATCCCATTGAAATGATCTTTACCCAAATTCCGGAATCTTCCATTTCTGATGAATTCCGGGATTACCTGGATGAGAACCCAGGTGTAAGGAGGAGTTTTGAGGAACAGTTTGTAGTTGGTACAGCCTATGAATTTACCTACGACCCTAAGCCCACGGGCAAAAGTGATGTCTTCTTTCGAGGTGGCATTGATTTAGCGGGAAACCTATTATACGGAGCATATGAGGCGTTTGGTGCGGAGAAGGACAGTAGTGGCAGGCATAACCTTTTTGGCGTTCCCTTCTCCCAATACTTAAGAACAAGGCTGGATTTCAGATACGGTTTCAACATGAGTCCAAATACAAGCTTTGTCACCCGGTTTGTCACCGGCATCGGTTTCCCTTTTGCTAATTCAGATATACTCCCATATATAAAACAGTTCTATGTTGGAGGAACCAATAGTTTACGATCTTTCATTGCCCGATCCGTTGGGCCTGGCAGTGAAGTTCCACCTGAAGGGTACCGTGACCTCACAGGCGATATACGGCTGGAATGGAGTCTGGAATACAGATTTACCATCGCAGGCAACCTAAAAAGTGCCTTATTTATGGATGTAGGGAACATCTGGCTATTCAACGAAGACGAATCAAGGCCAGGCGGTGTTTTTCGATTTAACAAATTACTGGATGAATTGGCGGTAAGTTCTGGATGGGGATTGAGATGGGATTTTGACTTCGTAGTGGCCCGTATTGATTTTGCATATACCTTACGCACACCCTACTTTCCAGAGGGTGAAAGATGGACCAAAAAATTTGAATTCTGGAAACCAACCATCAATTTCGCAATTGGGTATCCCTTTTAGGAATGTCGAATGTCGAATCTCAAATTGCGCTGCTATTGATTTTGGTAATCCTGCTGCATTATCTCTTTAATGCCCTCTAAATAGGATGTGGGTTTCAGATCAAATTGCTGTTCAAACTTATCACTGATGAAAACATAGTCGCGGTCGTATTGGTACATCATTTCCACCATTTCCTTCATTGTAGGAACAAACAAACCGATTAAACGAACCAGAAACTTATTGGCTGCCTGGTATTTCGGTTTGACATCAAATTCTTTGGCGATAAACTCTATCAACTCCTTCATAGTATGTGGATTTGAAGCTGTTGGCAAATGCCATACCTGACCAAACGCATCGGGTGTATTACCCAGCAATGCAGTCGCTTTCCCGGCATCGGGCGTATAGGTAAATGAGTGTTTCACCTCCATACGGCCCAAACACTGGGCTTTTTTCCCTTCGCTCAGCGGTTTAAAAACAGTTTCGGTTAACAGGCTCACGTTTCGGATTGAGGGCCCATAGAAATCCGCCGACCTGGCAATCAGTGCCTCGATCTCTCCACTGGTCGAAGCGTTCATTATCATGTCTGCAATTTCTGCCCTTACTTTTCCCTTCCTACTGATTGGAGCCACCGGACTTTCTTCAGTCATCGATACTATACTGTCGGGATGATACATATAGACATTGTCAACAAAAACCAATTTGACTTGATGGTCTTTACAAGCTCTGATTACGTTTGCTATAATGATTGGCCAGGTTTCTTCCCAGACCCTGGTATTATAAGGTAGTCCAACCGTAAGGTAAACTACCTCCGATCCCTGAACCGCCCGCACCACTTCATCTGCTTGCGTAAGGTCTGCAGGTAGCAGTTGGTCCTCCGGGTTGACCTTTGTGGGGTTGCGGCTTACCAACCTGATGTGGTCAGTGTAGTCAGGCAAGGCTTTGGCTAACTCAATTCCAATGGTACCGCCAGCTCCTAATATTGTTTGCATATAATTTCAGTTTATTAATAAGAAATCTGCTTTTTTGAAACCTGCATCCAGCAGTTCCAACTCTTAACTAAGAATTCAAAACTATTAACTAATTACAACTCCCTGATCCAGATGTTACGGTAACTCACGGGATTACCATGGTCCTGCAACTGTAGGGGTAATTTTGCATCATGTGCCTGGTACTCCGGTTGACCTATAAATTTAGTAGGACCCAGTAGCTCCACGTGATCTTGTACCAAAACTCCGTTGTGAATGGCTGTGACGTAAGCGGGGGTCAACAGTTTGCCTGATTGATCGAAACTGGGGGCCTTAAAGACTATATCGTACGTTTGCCATTCACCCGGGGGACGACTGGCGTTTACTAAGGGTATATGCTGCTTATACATGCTCGCTGCCTGACCATTGCTGTAGGTGCGATTATCATAGGAATCAAGCACCTGGAGTTCGTAAAGTCCCTGAAAAAATATTCCGCTGTTGCCCCTGCCTTGCCCGTCGCCTACAACTTTCGATGGAGCGCGCCATTCAATATGCAATTGAACACTGCCGAACCCGCTTTTTGTATTAATTACTCCGGTTCCCTTGACAACGGTAGCAGCTCCATCTTTTATTTCCCAACCAGCTGCATTTCCATCCTTGTCTTCCCAAAGAGACAGATCCTTTCCATCAAATAAAACTATTGCATCAGAAGGAGCTTGATTGTTGGCCGAACCTGGTGTAACCACTGCAGGTTCCGGTTCCCAAACCTCGGTTTCTTCAGGTTTTTGGGCGAAACATGTTACGGTTGAAAATAAACCTAATGCCAGACAGGTTATGGTTGGTAGGGTTGTTTTCATGCGGCCTTTTTTTATTGCATAATATACTGGTAATTCCTCTCTTGTACTATTACCAGCCGATCATAATTCGGTGTTCGATGTTTGGCGTTCGGCGTTCAGCATTCGGCGTTCGACATTGGACATTCGACATTCGGCGTTCGACATTCACCTGATCTCCTCACCCGGCTGGGTTTTCCAGCGTTCATGCATCCAAACCCATTGTGAGGGGTTATCCAGAATAACTTTCTCCGTGGTATTTGAAATGTTCTGGGTGTTTGTTATCAAGTCATCTTCAGGATCTCCGGTACTAACCATCTGTACTTCAGGGTAAATACGGATCAGTTGTGAAAAGTCCGGTTGCAGGGTTATATAAATTGGTATCACTGCAGCACCTGTCTTTTGTGCCATAATGGTGCCCCCGATAGGTGTTGCCGCTGGCCTTCCTAGAAAATTAATAAACCTGCTCTTCACTTTAGTGTCCTGGTCAATTAAAATAATTATCATACCACCGGTTTTTAGCGCTTTTAACATTTTGAAAGTTTCTTTGCCCCTTTCAATAGCTACTATACCCCTGGAAGTACGGCTGGAGATGAGCAACTGATTTAGTTTCTCATCTTTTAAAGCGGTACCAATTCCGTTGGGTTGATATCCCATAAGACCAAGGTAGGAACCTACAAACTCAAAAGCCCCCACGTGCGATGTCAACATGATGACGCCATTTCCTTTGGCATATGCTGCCTCAAGGTATTCCTCACCTTCAACCTTTACAAAACGCTTTAAATGCTCCA
>QIEB01000016.1 GCA_003229495.1 Flammeovirgaceae bacterium | reverse complement strand
TAAACCTGTTTGTGGGTTCGGCATCAGCCAAGTGGGCCCTGTTGGCTCCCATATTCGTACCTATGTTGATGCAGGTGGGAATATCTGCTGAGCTCACTCAGGCTGCCTATCGGGTAGGTGACTCATCTTCCAATATTATTACTCCTCTTATGCCGTACTTCCCATTAGTGGTAGTGTACTGTCAGAGGTATGTGAAAAGTACCGGTATCGGTACGCTCACTTCCATGATGCTACCATATAGCGTGACATTCCTGATAATTTGGACAGCCTTCCTGCTATTGTATTGGTTTTTCGGACTACCGCTGGGGTTGCAGGCTGGGTATGGGTACCCATAATGAGTGTGAGTGTGGAGTGTGAGCTTCGCCGGCCCTTGTCCAGAAGGATGAAGGCGGGTGCTTCGTCCGTCATGGCCCTTGGCTTTTGCAATATTATTATCGCAACCTGAAAAATCGTTAATAATATAGGATATATAGGTCCGTATATATATATTTATATTACGGAAATACTTTAATTTCCGGTTTAATGTTTAATGATAGTTTGGTTGGATAAATGACCCTGTCATCCTGGTGGTGATGGGGTTATTTGTGTGTGGTGCTGTACGCATTGCAATATATCGCAGCCAACTGGTTTATCTGCAGATTGGGTTGGACGTTAGCAATGCACCATTAATGCCCAACATCCTGGAGCTTTACAAAACTATCTTTGGGGCTTAATTGGTGTGTGCTGTTCTAATACTATTTGTCTGTCATCTTTAGCTGTTCATATCTTGTTTCAAGAACATTTTTATAAGCTTTTTTCATATCATCTGACAAGAAGGATTTGTCAATCCACTCAATGGCCTTTGGTTTGTATTTAATCATTCGCTTAAAAACACCCTGAATTTGCTTGTTAGTTAGTGCCAATCCTTTTCCAAATCGCTCAAAATGTTCCCATTTAAGTTTTTTCTTTTTGCCTTCAAGCGTGAGTGCGAGTTCCTCGGTATCTTCCGGAAAAACGATTGTTACATTTAGTAGGTCGTATGCGGGAGCAAATATCCAACCCGAAGGACTTTCCATCATGGAGAAATTCTTTAGATGCATATCGTTGTTACCTGTTAAATAACTAAACACCGATAATTCGAAATAGAAGATCTTATCCAGTAAGGTGTTATCTGAATAGTTGTGAAGTGCTTTGCCTACTTTCTCCATGGAGCTTTTGTACTTATCAAATGCTTCTGTAATCTGGAACATATCCAGCATGTGGATTTTTTTACCTTTTTCTGTACGGTCAACTCTTTTGGTGATATAGGATAATTCTCCGGATGCTAGTCGTATCAAACTTGAAGGAACAACACGTATCTCGTAAGCCTCAGCCATTCTCATAGTTACGTGTTCATTTTCGGGCATTTCTGGAAATTGATCAGACGGTGGTTTAAAAATGTATTGCCCCCCAAGTGCTCCAACCACTGTTAATCGAGTATCAGCTTTTTCCTGGGTTTCTTTCACTACTGACATGGATAGTTTAGCCTGTACACCTGGTAACGCTATGCTGCGTTCTATAACGTTCTTAGCTAATTCAGCCATCTGATCGATCGAGTAGGTAATATGTGGAGGTGTTGCAGACCCAAAGAACTCCATGCAGCATTTCTCATGAAAATCTGCCTCGGCTTCAAGAGGTTCATAACAGTATAAACACTTATTCTCCATCTTCTTCTGGTATTGGTACTACACTTACAGCTCCAATGCAATTTTGACAACATGCCAGCAATAATCCCATGCGATCATTCCGGTTTATTTTCCAGTTTTTAGAAGCAATATCCAATAACCATCCTTCGGGAATAAGTCCTTCAAAAAATGGAAACAGTCTTTTGTCAATATACGGTTTGCTGGTAACAGGCATTGTAAACGCCATAAACTTAGATGGATGCGCCTTCAAATATTGCTCATCATATTGAAAGACAAATTCGCCTTCATTGGTTTCCGTAATAACACCTGCCAAATGATCTTTATAATATACTTTACCTCTTCTCATTCAACGAGTTCTTTACTGTTTACTGGTGCTAATTTATGACCAAACATGTTCAACACAAGGTTTACTTTATCCATGTTCAGATTTGTTTTACCCTGCTCAATTTTGCGTATTACGGTTAATGCAACACCTGCTCGTTCTGCAAATTCCTCCTGAGTGAGATTCACTTCCCTTCTACGCTCTTTTACAAATTCTGCCAAACGCTTCATTATATGCTTTTAGATATAAATTTATGTGAATATAGACAATTATATGCTTTTAGATATAATTCATGTAAAAAAAGTGATTTGATATGCTTAAGAATATAAAATCGTGAATTGACTCAATATGAATTCAAGTCACTAATAATCCAAATATTTCGGTGAACATGATAGCAGCAAGCTGACGGGATGGCAACTATAGAATAATTGAACCTGACTGCCTCTGCACGGCTACGGTAGGCGAGTGACATTCTCTAGAGTTGTAAAGCGATCTTTACGTATGTTTCCCTGTTCATCAACTATATATCCTGTCGGGGTTTCTTCACTCCATGAAAGTTCCGGAAGCATGTTCATAAGCACCTTACGGTGTTCCTCTATGGTTTTCCGGTTTTCTTTCCGGTAGGCAATATTGTCCCATTCTTTAGGATCTACCTGGTGATCATATAGCTCTTCCAAATTGATATCAGGATAATAAATATATCGATACCGCATGCTTCTAACCGCGTGCCCTATGACAGGCTCTTTGGTCCAGGTGAACATATAGCTGCTGACCACCGGTTTAGTCTCAAGTTGTGGGTCTTTAATTTGAGGGACCAGACTGTTTCCATCCAGATGAGTGGGAGCTTCAAACCCGGCAAGGTCTACCAGGGTAGGATAGAGGTCCATGAGGCTAACTGGTTGATCACATTTAGTGCCGGCCTTGGTCAATCCTGGCGCTGAAACTATCAGGGGCACCCTGGTTGATCTTTCCCACAAGGTAAATTTTTCAATATTCTCCTTTTCACCCATATGCATGCCATGGTCTGACCATAAGACCACTATGGTATTATCAGCGTACTCGGATTTATAAAAATCATCCAATAGCCTCCCTAACATGGCATCGGCAAAGGTGATGGAAGCAGCATATGACTGTACTACCTTCTCCCATTGCTGGTTGTCATTGACCCATTTTTGAATCCACCGGCGCCCATGGTCGAATGCATCCTCCAGGTCGTTCTCTTTAACTTCTGGCAAAACAATATCTTCCAGCGGATACATATCGAAGTATTTCTGTGGTACCTCCCAGGGATCATGGGGCTTCCAGACACCGGCGGCCAGGAAGAAGGGACGATCGTGTTTTTGACTTAATTGATATTTGGCCCAATCCACCACATGGTAGTCCGCCATTTTTTCGTCTGGAACTGGTATCGCTCCCCAGGTCCACCAACCCTCTTCTTCACCACCAGGTCTTGTTTCATTATCTACCTCCGAAGGGTACCGGACCTCCTTTGGGGCTCGTATTTGATATGGATGAGAGATGTATTTGCTGGGATAGTAATAATCCCAATTGTCAGGTTCTACCTGGCTGGTAGGTGCCCAGGGTGGCGCCTGGCTATGATAAATTTTGCCAGCACCAAGTGTTTTATACCCCCTGTTCTTAAAAAATTGCTCCAGGGTTTCAACGTTTTTTAACGCTTCAAATTCGCGCCATTTGGGGCCATCACCCCAATAGACATTTTCAGCGCCAGAACGAGTGTGGTGTACTCCGGTGAGGATTGCTGCCCGGGCGGGTGCACAAGCTGGAGCAGGGGTATGGGCATTGGTGAAAATCATAGAGGCAGCGGCAAAGCGGTCAAGATTAGGAGTATGGATCTTCATCCCGGGGTGACCGTTCATAAAACCCACCCAATCATTCATGTCATCCACTGCGATAAACAGGATGTTGGGTTTATTGTGGTCTTTAGGAACCGGGGAAGTACACTGGTTGCATATGAACAAGACTATTACTAGTAGTAGGAACTGCTTTGGTTGATACATATAATTCAGTGATAAATGTCGAGATAATATACGCTTTTATTAGATCGATATGTCAAACCAGATATCATTCTACTGGTAAAATATGATAAACTTAACACTAGATATGAAAGTCCGATGCTGAATTTTGATATTAAATTTGCACCTGATTTTCATTTTGTCTAAATATCAATATGAAAAGTAAACTAGGTCGACAAATTCTCATTGGTATGTTCGCTGGGATCGCTGTAGGTATTTTCCTGGGTGAATATGCAGAACCTTTAGTGTATATCGGTGGCCATGGCGTTAGCTAAAGGAAACCTTGAAGTCAGCGGGTTCTTGGATAGTTGGTTAGAGTTAAATAAGCATGATGGAACCTTAGATGAGTTATATCACTTCTGGATTTTATGGGGAGGGATCTCAAATGGAGGAGAAAAACTGGTCTATTATTCGGGACGTATTACATTAGGTTAAGTAAGGTAAATGCACTCACCAGAACACATTCCCATCGATGTACGTCATCTTTTTAAGTCATTGGATGAAATGTTGGTGGAACTAATTGAATCCCTGACCGATGAAGAATGGGACCTTCCGACTGTTGCCGGTAGGTGGACGGTCAAGGATGTTACCAGTCATCTATTGGACGGAAACTTAAGAGCGCTCTCTATCCAACGGGACGGGTACTATGGTGAAAATCCACCAAAATCCAAGCACTACCACCACCTGGTAAATTGGCTCAACTCATTGAATGATAACTGGATAGATGCCACCAAGAGAATTAGCCCTAGAATCCTGGTGTATCTGCACAAAGTCACCGGCAACCTGGTTTCTGAATACTATGCATCCCTGGACCCTTGGGAGAAAGCAGTATTTTCAGTAGACTGGGCTGGTGAAACCACCAGTTATAATTGGATGCATTTGGCTAGAGAGTACACAGAAAAGTGGCACCATCAACAGCAAATCAGGGATGCTGTTGGGCAGGGGGGTATTTTGACCCCTCAGTTTTTTGATCCATTTATCTCTACCTTCTTTCTGGCGCTTCCCCATACTTTCAGGGATGTAAAGTCGCCGAGGGGTACCTTAGTTAAGACCAAGATTACCGGAGAATTAGCAGGTGAATGGCTGCTTCTGAAAGAAAAAAGTCAATGGGTACTTGTTGCTGAAACTAAAGAAAATCCCACCGCAATAGTTGAGATTCCCGCGGATTTGTCGTGGAAACTCTTCTCAAAAAGTGTGCGCCCTGATGAAGCCAAAAGTCTGGTTAGAATTACCGGGGACCAAACATTAGGAGGTAAAGTCCTGGAAATGGTCTCAGTAATGGCTTGACAAAACATAAAATCATAGTTTGACTACATGATGCCATTCATATCAATTGGGAGCTTCCTGATTCTCTTTCCTGTCAAATCAAAAATTGCATTAGCAAGTGCGGGTGCTACCGTGGGTAAACCTGATTCCCCGGCACCGTCAGGAGGTGCGTTGCTCTTGATAATATAGGTCTCAATTTCAGGGCATTGGTCCATCTTCAACATGGGGTAAGTATTGAAATTCTGTTCGTTGACTGCTCCATTTTTTATGGTTAGACCACTATATACAGCGCCCAACCCCATTACAATTGATCCTTCAGTCTGTGCTTTCACGGTGTCAGGGTTAATGCATATTCCTAAGTCCAAAGCCGTTGTGATTCGTGAAATTACTATGCGCCCTTTTAATTTCCGTACTTCAACAACCATGGCGAAGTAGGCACCGGACCGCTCTGCGATCGCTACCCCTTTCCCTATGTTGTCTGTTCTGGACGCTTGCCAGTTGGCTCTGACGGCCACTTCCTCTAGTACCCTTCGATATCTTGGTTGATCCAACATTTCTAACCTAAAAGCAATTGGGTCTTTTTTCACACGATGAGCTAGTTCATCTATGAAACTTTCGTGCGCAAAAGGATTGGTGGAATGATAGACAGCTCTCCAGTAGGATACAGGGATGTGCCTTTTACGAAGAACGCCCTTAACTGACAGGTGTGGAATAGTATAATTGGTATTAATACCACCCATGAGCTGCCGGCCAGCTTTCATATTTTCTCCAGTCTGATTTCTAATCTCCTGAGCCACTATTTTATGCTCCAGGGCATGGACTTTTCCCTCATCGTTAATAACTGCCCTACAAACGTTCAGACTACAAGCGCGAAATGGTCCTTGGGTTAGATCATCCTCACGGGACCATATTACCTTTACGGGAACCCTGGACTTTTTAGAAAGATCCGCTGCCTCCTCAACTACATCTGTCATCGACCGACGACCAAAACCTCCTCCCATAAAGGTGTAGTTGATTTTTATGTCATTTTCGGAAATCTCATATTTCCTGGCAATAAAAGACCTGATACCATTTGGGTTTTGTGTTGATCCCCAGAACTCCGCGCTATTTTCTTTGACACTTACAATCGCATTCATCGGCTCCATTGGCACGTGTGCCTGATAGGGTGTTTGATAAGATGCTTCGATGACTTCTTTGCTGTCATCCAAAATTTTATCTGTGTTACCTCTTCCAAATAACTCGTTCCCGTTTGAATTAGAAGCCTCCAATGATTCTTTCTCAATAGTTAGATCGGAAACCTCTTCAAGACTTTGATTGTCCCATTCTATCAGTAATACATTTCTCCCCTGCACCGCCGCCCAATATGATTCGGCTAAAACGGCTACGCCAAATCGGGTGCGGCCATAGACCGTACGGGAGGTGGAAATCACTTGTTTAACTCCCTGAACTTTCAGGGCTTCGCTCTCATCAAAACTTTTAATCTTGCCTAAAAAAACGGGAGACCGCTCAACTGATGCGTATAACATTCCTGGGACAGATATGTCTATTCCAAATTGAGCTTCTCCATTGGTTTTTAATGGGATGTCTCTTCTGTGAAAAGGCTTTCCGATGACCTTGAATTGGTCAGGATTCTTCAACGGTGGTTTTTGTGGAACTTCAAGTTTACTAGCATCTTCTATTAATTCTCCATAAGTAAATACCTGCCCGTCGTTACTGACTACTCTTCCATTGGAGGCTCTGCAATCATTTAGGTCAGTCTCCCACTTATTTGCTGCAGCCTGTCTTAGTATTTCCCTGGCAGAAGCTCCCATGATTCTTAATTGTTCAAATTGTGTTTGAATACTACGACTTCCTACCACCATCTGACTACCATACAATTCACGACTGGCTTGCGACTGTCTGATTTCCACCAGGTCAATATCAACCTCCAATTCTTCTGCCAGGATCATAGGAATAGACTGATAAGTTCCCTGGCCCATTTCTGGTCGGTGATTGAAAAGGATGATACTTCCATCCTTACCTATAGAAATAAATTGATTAAGGTCTATACTGGGGAGGTTGGAGGTGACTTTGCTAATCAACTTTTCTTTACCCTCAGCACTTGGAATACATCCTACAATCAAAAAGGCACCTGAAGCGGAGGACAATTGAATGAATTTTCGCCTTGGAATGTTTCTCATATCTACTCTCCTGAAACTTTCTGAATAGCTATTTTAATCCTTGGGTAGGTGCCACAGCGACATAGTACTGAACTCATGACGTTATCGATTTCTTCCTCGGTGGGGGAAGAATTTCTTTTAAGTAACGACGCAGCTGTCATAATCTGACCGGACTGACAATACCCGCATTGTGGAACCTGCTCCTCAATCCAGGCTATTTGTATGGGGTGGTCATTGTTCTTCGATAAACCCTCAATGGTAGTAATTTCCTTTCCTTGTACTGCTGAAACAGGGAACACGCATGACCTTATCGGCACTCCTTCAACATGTACCGTGCAGGCACCGCATTGCGCAATTCCGCAGGCATATTTTGTGCCGGTGAGGCCCAGATAATCCCTCAATACCCATAATAAAGGCATTGTAGGATCTAGATCCAGTTCTCTTTTTTGACCGTTAACAACGAGTTTTATTCTGGCCATTATCAAAATGATACTGCAACTTGTTATAAGTTAATAAATTCAACACCCTATTCAAACCAAAAAAATTCATTAACTAAGTAAAGTTTTTTAATGAACATATTGATATTATGTGTTAGAAAAATAATTAGTCCCCCAGGCTCATGCCGATGCCCCGGGCAGTTTGTAATAAGTATGAATCTTTATTAATAAAATTATATTCCTTGGTCGCTTCTGCCAGTGGGACTGCAACAATGTAGGGATGGCGATATGACACCATTTTTCCGAAGTCTTTATCAAGTACCATCTCGAATGCCTTTACTCCAAATTGTGTGGCCAGCAACCGGTCTAAAGCTATGGGAATTCCACCTCGTTGTAAATGTCCAAGTACCGTCACCCGGATGCTGGCTTCACACCCTGCATCCTTGATTTCCTGTTCTAATTTATATGCAACTCCTCCTAATCGAATATTCTGATAACCGGCTTCCTGACTGGTGGTCCCGGTTACAGCTCCTCCTTTGGGTTTGGCGCCTTCAGCAATTACAATCACCACAAAGCCTTTCTCATTGGAGAAACGACTATTTATTTTTTGCATGACCAAGTCAATGTCGTAAGGAATTTCTGGTATCAGGCATACTTCAGCTCCTCCGGAGATAGCCGAGTGAAGGGCAATCCAGCCGGCTTCTCTGCCCATAACTTCCAGGATCATAATACGATTGTGGCTGGCGGCTGTAGTAACTAACTTATCTACGGATTCTGTAGCTATTTGAACTGCTGTCCGAAATCCAAAGGTGAAGTCCGTAGCTGAAAGATCGTTGTCGATGGTTTTAGGAACACCGATGATATTACATCCCATATCGAATAACTTCTGACTTATTTTCTGAGACCCATCACCCCCAATACTTATCACCGCATCAATCGATAGATCTTGAATTTTTTGAAGCAGCTCTTTGGACCGGTCAACCGGTGTCCAACTGCCATCCGGATTCTTTACAGGCCAGGCAAAAGGCCCACCTTTGTTGGTGGTCCCTATGATGGTGCCGCCCCTCACGTGAATTCCGGCTACTGCATATTCGTTGAGTACTACGATTTCCATTGGGTCATGAAGTAAACCGTTAAAAGATTCGATGCTTCCTATGACTTCCCAATCGTCCTCCTGGGCGGCTCTCTTTACGATTGCACGTATCACCGCGTTCAGACCGGGGCAATCTCCTCCACCTGTAACCACTAGTACTTTGCTTGGCATATTCTTGAAACTTAAAATTCTACTTTGCGTGCATATTAAAAGTAGTTATAATCTTGAAAAAGGATGGTACTTTTAATTTAATATTTATGTTTCATTACTCTAAATAACCACCATGTTTCATACCAAAATTCCCGCCCCTGGCGAATATCCCAAATTCTATCATCCTTATATTAGTGAGATCCAAAGCGATGATCTAATAACAAATTTCAGAGAGATGCATCAATCATCATTGTCTCTGTTTGGGTCTTACCCTGAAGATAAGTGGCATGAGAAGGAACTGCTGGGGCATCTCTGCGATGCTGAACGTATCTTTAGTACCAGGGCCCTTCGTTTTGCCCGCAATGACCAGACACCGTTGCCTGGATTTGAACAAAACGATTATGTGCCGGAATCAAATGTGGAACATCGTTCAGTTCCCGACCTTCTGGAGGAATGGTCATATTTGCGCAATGCTACCATAAAATTATTTGAGAACTTCACTCCTAAAATGCTTGAGCGACAGGGTACGGCCAGTGGATGGCCAATCACCGTTATGGCATTGGGTTTTGTAATAGCAGGCCATGAGAAACACCATCAAAATGTTTTTCAGGAGCGTTATTTTTACACCCTAACACCCTAACACCCTAACACCCTAACACCCTAACACCCTAACACCCTAACACCCTAACACCC